>JACQDI010000478.1 GCA_016201195.1 Acidobacteriota bacterium
AAAGCTGTTGGTCGAGATGTTCACCGTGTCGATGGTCTCAACCGGCGGCACATAACCCGAGTGGTGGGGTAACCAGATGAAGACGCTGACCGCGCCGTCGATACGGGTGATGTTGTTGTTGCGGTTTACACCGTTGACGTTGGTGCTCAAGGCGCGGGCGGGCGCAGCCTGGATGCTGTTCTGGTACTGTCCCGGCGTCGCGCCCGGCACCAGATTGACCAGGCTTTGGTAATTGCGGTAGCGCGGCAGCGGCGTGCTGACCAGCTCCTGCTCCTTCAGCTCTACGTTGACGTCGGTCTTCTCGGTCTGCAACGCCAGAGCCGCCGCCTGCACGGTCACGCTTTCGCTAACCTGGCCTACCTCCAGCGTGATGTCCTCGCGCCGGACTGTGTTGACCGTGACCGACACGTCCCGATGGATGTAGGTGCGAAACCCCTTGGCCGTTACGGTCAGGTCATAGCTGCCGGCCACGACGTTGGTGAACGAGTAACTGCCGGTGGAGCTCGTGGCGGTGGTGTAAGACTGGCCCGTGCCGGTATTGGTCAGAGACACCGCGGCGCCCGGAACCAGCGCGCCGCTCGCATCCTGCACCGTCCCAACCATCGATCCATAGAGAACCTGAGCCCGGGCGGATGGAACCGAAAGAACCCAGGCCGCCGCCAGCAAACCCAAAAGGGCCCGCAAGCAACCGCTGTCAAGAGCAGATAGGCATCCCAGCATAACGACCTCCTTGACTTGGATAGCTTATCCCCATTGCCGCCGGGGGGTCAAGGGCGGGCTTCTGCGAGGGGGCGAAGAGAGGAAGCGAACGGGGGGCTATCCCAACTCATGGGCGATAGCCGCCTCGGATTGTTCCACCTGCCAGCGCCAGACAAAGCTGAGCGGATCGGGCGCGATGCGAAGCCGGCCGGGCCCCGCCACTTCGTACTCCATCGAGCAGTAGCAGCACAGCCAGACTACGCCTTCCTTATTGGCCCGAGGCCTTCAAGACGCCGGATCCCGCCGCACAGCGCGCTGGCGCAGCCACGCCTCAAGCTCCGCGAATCGCATCCCGCCACTCTCGTAAAGGTTGACGAGAAATGAGAAAGCATCCAGGTCGTCGAACTCGAGCCGGTAGCCGTTGACCCTTGAGAACGCCGCCGTCACCGTCACAGCGACCCGTTTGTTGCCGTCCACGAACGGATGATTCTGCGACAGGCTCTTCCAGAGCGCGGCCGCCTCCTGAATCAGGTCATCATAGTATCCAGTCTGGGGTCTCGCCAACGCGGCCTCGAGGGCGCCGCGATCCCGAATGCCCGGCGAGCCTCCGAATCTCGCGATCAACCGTGTGTGAACGGTGATCACCTCGTCAACGGTCGGGTAGGAGGTCACTGAGCCAGACGGCGGAGCAGTTCGGGGTGCTGGTCGATAAATTCATCAACCGCTGCGAGAAACGGTGATGAGGGAGACGATCCCTTTCTTTTCAGGAACTCGATGAACTGCCTAACGGATTCCTGTTCCTCGGGCGTCAGCGAGCTGATTGCATCGGCTAGGTTCTCGACGGCCATCGTTGCCTTCCACTCGCAGTATACCGCGGGAGAGACCGGCCTGTGTTGGCAATGCGTACGTCCCCGTAGCAACGGATAGCAATGGATCGTAAGGGATAGCAGCGGTTAGCAATGGCTGGCCAGCCGTGCCGCCACCACTCGCCGAAGCGCGGCTCGACACCCACGTCCAGGCACGCTCGCGGGTCGAGTGCCAGAGCCGACGCCGGCGCGTGGCGAGAACGCTAAGCGTCGCGTCCCGGCGCACTTGCGGCCTTCAGGTCTCCTGCAAATTCTTGTGAACGCATTCGCCGGCAGTCGCGGCCCGCGCCGCCTTACTTGGCTTCCCCGTTTATATCACGGCTGAGTACATACTCGGCCACCGCGTTGCGCTCTGGGGGTGTCAGGGTGGCGCCCCAGTTGGGGCACAACCAGGCGGGGCGGGGGCGAGGGTGGTCCAGCCAGTCGATCAGGACGCTTTTCGAATGGGCCCGGCGGAAGTCGTCGGTGGTGAAGTCCGGAGGCGCGATGGCGAGCCTGGGAGCGTTGGTCCCATAGCCGTCGCGCTGCTGGCCATGGCACCAGGCGCAGCGGCGCAGGTAGATTCGCCGGCCGGTCTCCTGCGTGCGGTTGAGGGGCGGGGTCCAGGGAAGGGATTCCGACGGGGCGGGAGGCGAGCCAGGGGACCGGCTGAGCCATAAGCCCCCAATGGTGGTAGCAGTTACCAGCAGAAATGGAAGCAACGCTTTCATTGACTTTCCAGAAACGCGGCCACTGCCAGCGCCTCGTCCTCGGGAAGCCGCAACGCGGGCTCCGGCACGTCGCCAGCCAGCGCGTGGGAATCGCGCAGATAGTGCAGCAGCCACTCGGAGGTGAGGCGCCGGCGCACACCGGTGAGGTCGGGGCCGATGGCTCCACCCTGCTCGCCGCTCTGGTGGCAGGCGTGACAGGCGTATTTCTCGAAGTAGAGCAAGCGGCCGCGCGCGGCTAGTTCTCGTGGAATGGCGCCCGAGGATTCCCAATCCGCCACCAGGACCGTGCCCAGGTAGTTGGCGATGGTTTGGATCTCTTCCTTGGCCAGCCGGAAGCGGGGCATACGCTCTTCCATGTAGAGGCGCATCGGCTGCGGGTTGTTGAGGAACTCCTCGAGCCAGGCGCGGCGGACGCGGCTGCCTTCGAAGGTCAGATCCGGAGCAATGGATGCACCCGTGCCGCGAATCCGATGGCAGTCGAGACAGCGCAGCTCTTCCACCAAGCGCCCAAAAGCCCCTTCTGGCTTGTACGCGGCTGCCGCTGGGCCGTGGCGATAGGCAGCGGGAACCGCGCGGCTGGTGAGGCTGCGCAGGTAGACGGCCAGGTTCAGCGCTTCGAGGTCCTCGAACTCGTGGTCGGGCATCTTCAGCGTGTCCCGGAACTGGCGAGGCTTTTTCAGTTTGGCGAGCGTCCACTGCTGCCAGGTGCGGGCCAGCTTGGTGTCGTTACCAAAGTCGAGCCGCTCGGCGGGCTTGTCGGCGAAGCCATCGAGCTCGGCCCCCACCGGCCCGGCCTTCTCGAAGCCGGGAATCTCGTGGCAGCCGTTGCAGCCATAGCGGCGGATGATTCGCTGGGCCTCGGCGGGCGAGACAGGCTCCGGCGGCGGCGCGGGCTCGGCCTGGCAGCGCAACTCGGTGGTGAGATAGGCCGCCAGCGCCCGCGCCTGCGGCGCGCCGAAGCGGTAGCGCGGCATGCGCGAGGCGGGGAAATGACGGCGGGGATCGCGCAGGTACTCCGCCACCCACGCGGCTTCAGCCTTGGAGCCGAAACATTCCAGCTCGCCGGCGGTCTTGCCGCCGCGCCCCTTCAGCGTGTGGCAAGAAACGCAGCGCGACTGGCGAAACAGTTTTCCGCCTTCTGTGGCCAGCGACGCGGGGGCGGTGAGAGCTGGAGGCGGCTCGGGGGCGCGCAGCGACAACAGGTGGGAGGTGAGCACAACGATTTCGCGGTCGCTCAACTGGAAGTTGGGCATGCGCGTCTTCGGCTGGTAGTCCTTGGGGCGCTTGAGCCACGCGCGGAGCCACGATGCGTTGACCTTCGATCCGACATGACGCAGGTCGGGACCGAGCTTTGGAAGGCCGCGCAAGGATGTTACGTCGTGGCAGCCTACGCAGCCAGTGTCGAGAAACAGCTTACGTCCGTCGCTGAGGTAAGGCTCGAAGGGGATTTCCTCCTCGGAGTGGCAGCGGGCGCAGGCAGCGCCCAGGAACTGGTTAGCCAGCAGCGGCCGGGGCCAGCTCGGATCGCTACGGTGGGCGGCTTGGGCGGTGGTCGCCCTTCCCTGCCCCTCATGGCAGCTCGTGCAGCCGAACTTCTCCGCGGGGTGCTGGTCGAGCCACGGCGCCGGGTGGGTCCGCTCCGGGTGGCAGGTGGAGCAGCGGTCGACCAGGCCGAGATCCTCGTTGACGATCTGCTTCAGCTCGCGGCCGTACCACTCCTGGCGCGCCTCGCGATACACCACCACGGTGAAGGCGGCCAGGAGCAGCGTGCTGGTTAATGCCGTCCAGTGGCGGAGCATTTGTTGAATGTCGACGGCTGCGGCGCCGGCTTCAGCTTGCCGGGTTGGGACTCGCCTCGACCCGGAGCGCCGACACGAGTGTCGGCGCGGCACGCACGAGTGCGTGCGCCACGTTGTAGGCTGTCTCTGTATTGGGCGTGTCTCATTGTTAGACCCGGAACCAGGGCGTGGCCACGACGTAGTGGACCCGGAACAGCAGTCGCAGCAGCATCTTGATGGGGAGCGCCACCATGGTCAGCGCCAGCATCCAGATGGCGCAGTAGCGGCCGCGCGTAAGCGAAGCAAAAACATCCGGGCGCAGACGCCTCGGCAGATACAGGCCCAGCGTGTAATAGAGCCCGACCAGCGCGATCCCTACCGGGAGCGGGAAGTTCCAGGTCTTGCCGCTGATGGCCTTGGCCACGGCGCGGCTTTCCCAGGGCCAATACCACGTCCAGCCCGGCCCCCGGAAAAACTGGCCGATGACGATCAGTAAGACCCACAAGCCGAATCCGAACAGGAACGCCGTCACCGCCCACCGGCGCGTGGCGAAGGTGTAGACCCCGATCCCGTGCGGGTTGGGATCGAGATACGGAATGGCCATCAGGCCGAAAATAATCACCAGGGGCAGCAGCACGCCGGCGATCCAGGGATCGAAGTAGACCAGCATCTCCTGCAAGCCCAGGAAGTACCACGGGGCCTTGGCCGGGCTCGGGGTGGCGTGGGGGTCGGCCAGTTGCTCGAGCGGGGCGTTGACCACCAGCGACCACACCACTAGCACGAGTAGCGCGCTCACCGCCGCCAGAAACTCGCGCGAGGCGAGGTGGGGCCAGACGTCGATTTTCTCGCCGGCGCCGGAGGCCGAGAAGGCGTCCTTGCGCACCCGCCAGAAGTGAACACCCACGACTACGGCCAGGATCAGCGGCAGCACCAGGCAGTGGAGCACGTAGAACCGCAATAGCGCGTTTTGCCCCACCCGGGAGCCGCCCAAGATCAGCACCTGGAGCAAATTCCCCACCCCCGGGGTGGAGGTGGCCATGTTGGTGCCCACGGTGATGGCCCAAAAGGCGATCTGGTCCCAAGGCAGCAGGTAGCCGGAGAAGCTCAGCAGTAGGGTCGCTACCAGCGAAACCACGCCGAGCACCCAGTTGAATTCCCGCGGCCGCTTGTAGGCGCCGGTGAGGAACACGCGCAGCATGTGCAGCCACACGGTGATCACCATGGCGTGGCCCGCCCAGCGGTGAAGATTGCGCAGAAACTGGCCGAAGGGCACGACGAAACCCAGGTCCTTGATGTCGTCGTAGGCGCGGCGGCTGTCGGGCACGTAGTAGAACATCAGAAACGCGCCGCTGATCGTCAGCAGGATGAACAGAAAGAAGGAAAGGCCTCCCAGGCCCCAGGTGTAGGTAAACCGCACCGCGGCGGGCGAGATCCGCACCGGGTGCAGATGCAGGAAGACGTTGGCAGCCGTTTGCAGGTAGCGGGTGCGCTTCGAGCCGTCGTAGGGATGGCGAAAGATCGACTGCCAGAGATGGGATGCCATGCCGTTAGAGCTTTAGGAACGCGTCGGGGCGACTCCACTCCCCCCAGTCCTGGCGGAACACGCGGCGCTTATCGACCACGATCTGTCCCCGGCGGTCGAGGCTGACGCGGAAGCGCTCGAGCGGGCGCGGGGCGGG
>JACQDI010000451.1 GCA_016201195.1 Acidobacteriota bacterium
CTTGTAGACATCGACGAAGCCGAAGTTTCCTTTTTCCAGGCGCAGAACCGCGATGTCGGCGCGGGCGCCGGGCGAGAGATTCCCCAGGTCTTCGCGGCGGATGGCGCGGGCCGGGTTCCAGGTGGCGCGCAGGATCACGTCGTCGAGGACGAGACCCATGTTCAGGAACTTCGACATCACGTTGAGCAGGTCCTTCATGCCCGCGTTCATGCTGCCGACGTGCAGGTCGGTGGAAATGGAGTCGGCCACGAAGCCTTGTTTGATGGCCGGCACGGCGAGGCGGAACAGGAAGCTGCCCTGCCCGTGCCCCACGTCGAACAGCACGCCGCGCTTGCGAGCCTCGAACAAATAGGGCTGGACGCGGCCCTCGTCATCGAGCATGGGGACGCTGTTGAGATAGGTATGAGTATAAATGTCCCCGGGGCGAAGCTTTTGCAGCACCAGCTCCTGGAAGGGCCGCGCGGGGTGGAAATAGCCGAAATCGACCATCACCGGAATATCGGCCAGAGTTCCCGCCTCGACGGCGCGCTCCACGGCGACCCACTCGGGTCCGCGATAATGCGCGGTCTTGATGCCGACCACGAGGTCGCGGTACCGCCTGGCCACCTCGGCGGTGGCTTGGGGATTCATGTCCCTGGAATCCTGCTCGAGCATCCCGCCTCCCTGCCCAGCGCCGACGATGTTCAACATCGCCAGCACGCGGGTCTTCGAGTGGTCGATGATCTTCTCCTTGAACTGGGGAAAGAGTCGCCAGCCCGAGCTGCCCGCGTCGACCACGGTGGTGACGCCGCTGCGCGGGGCGTGGCTGTCGGGATAGACGTTCTGCTCGACGGGCAAGGAGCCGCGCAGCCCGCTGCCGGCATCGACATGCGTGTGAATGTCTACCAAGCCGGGCGTGACGTAGAACCCGGTCACGTCGACCACCTTGCGGGCTTTCGAGGCCGGGACGTTGGGGGCGACAGCAGCGATTCCGCCGGCGGCGATGGCGACATCCCGGCGGGCGCTGAGCTTGTTTTTGGGGTCGATGACGTGGCCGCCCTTCAGCAGCAGGTCGTATTCCTGGGCAGCGGCGGGGGCGGCGAAAAGCAAAAGCAGAAGCAATGGGAGGGGCACGGGTGGCATTATAACGTATGCATGAACTCCCGTTTTCAGGACGCTCTGGTATACGCGGCCGGGCTGCACGCCGATCAGAAGCGCAAGGGCACGGGGATCCCCTACGTCGCTCACCTGCTGGCGGTAGCAGGCATCGTCCTTTCCCACGGCGCCACGGAGGACGAGGCCATCGCCGCGTTGCTGCACGACGCCATTGAAGATCAGGGAGGTGACGCCACGCGACGCCAGATCCTGGCGCGCTTCGGGCCGGTGGTGGCGGAGATCGTCGAGGGCTGCACGGACACGGATCAGGATCCCAAGCCCCCCTGGCGCCCGCGCAAGGAGGCCTATATCGCCCACGTCCGGCACGCCTCGCCTTCGGAACGCCTGGTGTCAGCGGCGGACAAGCTGGACAACGCCCGGTCGATCCTGCGCGACTATCGCGCGGTGGGCGAGGCAGTCTGGAGGCGGTTCACCGGCGGGCGGGAGGGGACACTGTGGTACTACCGCGCGTTGGTGAAGGCGTTTCGCGGGGCGGGATCGAACGCGCTCGTCGAAGAGCTGGACCGGGTGGTGACCCAGATCGAGCGCGTGGCGGGGCGTTGACCTGGAGGGCCGGTTTTTATATCATATAAGTACATGATCCCAGAGCACTTACGGCCGTTCTTTTGGGATATCCGAGCCGACGATTTCAACCCGTCCGCCTATCCCGAGTACATGATCGCGCGCCTCTTGGAATACGGGGACGAGAGGGCCGTCGCCTGGCTCCGGCAGACGTTCCCGGAGGCTCAAATCCGGCAGGTCGTTCGGACGGAGCGAAGACTATCTCGAAGATCGGCTAACTTCTGGGCGCTGGTGTACGGGATACCCGCCGAAGAGGTGGCCGCACTGAAGGCCTGAACCATGGAGAGAAAAGACGCCGTCTGGCATCCGGAAGTGATCCCCGATGCCGGGCGAGAGGCGCTGGGCGAACTGCACCGGCAGTCTGTTCTCGAGCGGTTTTACCTTGCAGGAGGAACAGGCCTGGCCCTTCGCCTGGGCCATCGACAATCTGTCGATTTTGACTTCTTCTGCGGTGAGAAGTTTGATGAGGACGTGCTCCTCGAGAAAGTGCAACATGCGAGCGGGTTCGCGTTGCTGGCCCAGGACACGCAGACGCTGCACGTGCAGATCCGGAGAACCAAGGTGAGCTTCCTCGGATACCCGTATCGACTGTTGTTCCCACTGGAAGCGTACCTCGGCGTGAAAGTCGCCGACCCGCGAGACATCGCCTGCATGAAGATCAGCGCGATCGCCGGCCGGGGAGCCAGCCACGCGAGGCCCAGCAGCACCCCGGGCAGCAGCACCACCGCGTTGTAGCGGGTGAGGGTCGCGAGCGCGGCCAGCGCTCCGGCGAGAACGGCGGCCGTCCGCCCCCGGCCCTCGAGGGCCACGAAGATCGTGACCAGATGCTGGCTGGAGACCAGGAGCAGCATGCCGCAGGTCGCGAAGAGCAGGAGCA
>JACQDI010000452.1 GCA_016201195.1 Acidobacteriota bacterium
GAAGACGTCAAATCATTTGCCGCCTCGGGTGGCACCATCACCGACCCGGCGCGGCTCGAGGCGATTCGGGCCTTTTTGGCGAAGCATCAGTCGCCCCTGCCCGTGGTCGAGAAGGACGAGGTGAACCAGCAGACCAATGTGCGGGGCAAGGGCGATATCGTGGTGAGACTGATGAAACTGGAGCACCGATGAGGATACTGAGTGGACTTTCGATTTTGGCGCTGGCCTGCGCGGCCCAGCAGGACCCCGACGAGCGTACGCGCGCCCTGTGGAACGAAGCGTTTCTCGACAAGCGTCCGCCGGCCAGGAAAGCTGCGCCGGCCCGTACGTCCTCGGCTCCTGCACCCACACCCGCGCCTGTGCCCGTCCAACCCTTGCCCCCCGCCGCCGTCCAGGAGGTGGGCGACGCCCTGGTGGGGGTCACCGTGTGGCGGCAGGACGAGTCCAAGGACGAGCCGGAGCGCTGCGAGATGGACACCCCGCTTACCGCGGGGCAGAAGGTTCGCATCAGCATCGAAACGGCGCGCAGCGGATACCTCTATGTGATCGACCGCGACCAATACGCGGACGGCGCCTTCAGTGCCCCTTTCCTGATCTTTCCCACGGTGCGAACCCACAGCGGCAACAACGAGGTCCGCGCCGGGCGCCTGGTCGAGATTCCGGACGCCAAGGACACGCCGCCCTATCTCACCGTGAGCCCCAGCCGGAGTGACCAGGTGGCCGAGATGCTCACGGTGCTGGTGACACCCAAGCCATTGCCCGGCCTCAAGATCGGCCGCGAGCCGCTGAAGCTGACCCCGGAACAGGTTGAGGAGTGGCAGAAGAAGTGGGGCTCCGGGTTCAAGCGCCTCGAAGCCCGCGGGCAGGCCGGTAAGCCTAT
The DNA here is from genome assembly GCA_016201195.1 of Acidobacteriota bacterium. Classification (GTDB taxonomy): domain Bacteria; phylum Acidobacteriota; class Terriglobia; order Bryobacterales; family JACQDG01; genus JACQDI01. The sequence goes on from JACQDI010000452.1 coordinate 881, forward strand.
CACCAAGGCCGAGAAGGAGGCCGGGCTGGAGCGCACCCGCCTGCTCACGCACGACGACCCGCTCCCGCAGACCATGTATCGCCTGGAAGCCAAGCCCGGCGACCCGCTCCTGTTGAGCGTCCCGTTAAAGATTGGGAAGCAGTAGGCAGTAGGCGACCTTTGCTCCCTTGGCGTCCTGGCGTAAAACTGGGAGGGCAGCATGAGAGTATTACGAGAGGGCACAACCGGCCCGGACGTGAGCGCGCTCCAGGGGCGGCTCCGGGACCGAGGCTTTTCTCCGGGCCCGATCGACGGGGACTTCGGGCCGGCGACGACCGCGGCGGTTCTGGCTTTCCAGCGCAGCGAAGGGCTGCTCGCGGACGGCATCGTCGGGCCCCGCACGGCCCGCACCCTGGACCTGGAGGCGGTGGATGTTCCGGCGGTGCTCCCGCAGGTGACCGTGGAAATCGTTCGCCAGATGTTCCCGCAGACACCTCCGGCGAACATTGCGGCGAATCTTCCCATCGTGCTGAACGCGCTGGTCGAGCCGGACCTGGCGGGGAAGAAGATGGTCTTGATGGCGCTGGCCACTATCCGCGCGGAGACGGAGAGCTTTCGGCCGATCAGCGAAGGCCGGTCGAAATTCAACACGTCGCCGGGCGGCCATCCGTTTGACCTTTATGACAACCGGAAGGACTTGGGCAATCAAGGTCCGCCGGATGGAGAACGCTATAAGGGCCGCGGCTTCGTCCAGTTGACGGGCCGGGCGAACTATCAGGTGCACGGCGAGCGCATCGGCGTGCCGCTCCTGGAAGATCCGGACAAGGCCAATGATCCCGAGACTGCCGCCGAGCTGCTGGCCAGCTTTCTCAAGAGCAAGGAGATCGAGATCAAAGAAGCGCTGCTCGACGGGGACCTGAAAGCGGCGCGACGGCTGGTCAACGGCGGGTCCCACGGCCTGGACCGGTTCACAGAGGCCTACAACATCGGCGATCGGCTGATCCCGGATGAGCTGGGGTGAAGCAGCGCACGCCAAGACGCTCACGCCAAGACGCAAAGGAGGCCAAGGCCGCAAAGGTTTTTCTTGGCGCCCTTTGCCTCCTTGGCGTCTTTGCGTGAGATGCGAATCTGTAAGGTATGAAGCCGCGCAAACCGAAGCCGCTGGACGCTACCGGGCTTTGGAATTACGCGCTGCGGGCCCTGAGCGCGCGGGCGCTCACGCAAGGTGAGTTGCGGTCCCGCTTGCAGGCGCGGGCGGAGCATGCGGGCGACGTGGAGGGCGTGATGGCGCGGCTGAAGCAATACGGCTACCTCGACGACCGGAGGTTTGCGGAAACCTATTCGCGGCTGCGGAGGGAAAACGAGGGCTTCGGCAAATACCGCGTGCTGCGCGACCTGAAGGGGCGGCGGGTGGCCCCGGCGCTGGCCGAAAAAGTCGTTGCCGAGTCCTACCGGGACACGGACGAAGCGGCGCTCATCGAGCAGTTCCTGAAGCGCAAGCTGCGGTATTCGAGCGCCCGGCCGAAGCTCGACGACCCGCGGCGGCTTGCCTCGCTCTACCGCATGCTTTTGCGGGCAGGGTTCAGCTCTGGTAAAATTTTGGAAGCGCTTCGCGCCTTGTCCGCCCGCTCGGAATGGGTGGACGATCTCGAATCCGCAGCGGAAGAAGAGGTTTCCGATTGACAACGTACCTTTCCGGCGACGAAACCCGGCAGAAGTTCCTTGCCTTCTTTGAGGCTCGGGGGCACCGCGTGGTGCGCAGTTCTTCGCTGGTTCCGGCGGACGACCCGACGCTGCTCTTTACCAACGCCGGCATGAACCAGTTCAAGGACGTGTTTCTGGGGCGGGAGAAGCGCGACTATGTCCGGGCCACAACCTCGCAGAAGTGCGTGCGCGCGGGCGGCAAGCACAATGACCTGGAGAACGTCGGTCGCACGCGCCGCCACCATACCTTTTTCGAGATGCTCGGCAACTTCTCTTTCGGCGACTACTTCAAGCGCGAGGCCATCGACTACGCCTGGACGCTGGTGACCGGCGACTACGGCCTGCCCAAGGACCGCCTCTGGGTCACCGTATTCCGCGAGGACGACGAGGCCGAGAAGCTCTGGCAAGAGGTGGCCGGGGTGCCGAAAGACCGCATCATCCGCTGCGACGAGAAGGACAACTTCTGGGCCATGGGCGACACCGGCCCCTGCGGGCCGTGCTCGGAGATCCACTACGATTTCGGCCCCCAGGGCAGCGAATGGGGCCACGCGAACTGCGAGTTCCCCTGCGACTGCGGGCGGTACGTGGAGATCTGGAACCTGGTCTTCATGCAGTTCAACCGCGATGCGGAGGGCAACATGACGCCGCTGCCACGCCCGTCGATCGATACGGGCCTGGGACTCGAGCGCGTGGCGGCCATCCTGCAAGGCAAGCTGAGCAACTTCGAGACCGACCTGCTGCGGCCGATCATCGACCGCGCCAGGGAGATCACCGGCTGCGCCTACGGCGAGGAC
>JACQDI010000453.1 GCA_016201195.1 Acidobacteriota bacterium
CAGGAACCGGACTCGCTTCATCCCGAAGTGCCGGAGCACTTCGACCGCCACCTGGTAGGTTCGCAGGTCGGCCTCGAAGCCGAGCTGCTCGTTGGCCTCCACCGTATCCGCCCCGGCATCTTGGAGCTGGTAGGCCATGAGCTTGTTGATCAGCCCGATCCCGCGCCCCTCCTGCGGCTCGTAGATCAGCAGGCCGCGCCCCTCGGCGGCGATCCGCTCCAGAGCCATCTCCAGTTGCGCCCGGCAATCGCAGCGCAGGCTGCCGAAGACGTCTCCGGTCAGGCACTGGGAATGGATCCGCACCAGGGGGGCGGGTCCTGGTGCTGCCAGATCGCCTAGCCGTAGCGCGACCACGCTTTCGCTTTTGTCCTCCGCCTCAAACCCGTAGATGCGGAAGTGTCCCGCCCGGCAAGGGAAATCGGCCTCGGCGACTTTTCGGATCAGCGCCCCCACTGACCTATTATAATGGACCTACGCGGGTTGCCGTCGCCCATGTACACGGAACAGTTTCTCGTCATCCTGCTCGTCAAGATCGGCATGGTCGCCGCCATCGCCAGCATCCTGGTGCGCTGGAACGCTGTGAAGCGCATGCTGCTGCGCGAGGAGCGCACCTTGCGCCAGCGGCTCCTGCTGGGATTCAGCCTCGGGTTGATTTTTTCGGCCGGCGTGGTGGTTCGCATTGCCCTGAAATACCAGGCGGCGGACCTGAGCCTGGAAGGCGCCCTGGTTTCCGGCCTGCTCGGCGGCTACGTCACCGGATCGCTGGCCGGCCTGCTGATCGGCCTGCCGGCGTTTTTTAACCGCGAGCTGGTGGCGTTGCCCCTGATGATCGGCGTCGGCGCGCTGGGAGGCTTCCTGCGCGACGTGGCCCCGGAGCCGGAGGAAATCTGGCGCTTTTCCCCTTTCTTCGACCTGAGCATTTGGCGCTGGCTGCGCCACCGTCGCCGCCGGCCCGCTGCGGCCTACCAGATGCTGCTGCTGTTTGCCTGCTTCTCGGTCGAGTTCCTGCGCGTGCTGCTGGGGGAGTTGTTCGGCGCCAAGAAGCAGCTCTTTTACCTTTATCCCGGCTGGCCTGGACCCGCCTGGTACATCGTGCTGGCCCTCGGCCTGACCACCGTGGCCTGCGTGGCCCTGCCGCTCAAGATCTGGAACAATACCCGCAACGAGATCAAGATCGAGGAGCAGAAGCGCTTGCTGATGCAGGCCAAGCTCGACGCGCTCTCGAGCCAGATCAACCCGCACTTTCTGTTCAACACCCTCAACTCGGTCGCCTCGCTCATCCGCACCGACCAGGAAAAGGCCCGCCTGCTCGTCTTCAAGCTGTCCACCATTCTGCGGCGTTTGTTGCGAAAACATGATACCTTTAGTCCTTTGCGCGACGAGCTGGGGCTGATGGACGATTACCTGTCCATCGAGGTGGTCCGGTTCGGCGAGAAGCTGAGAATCGTCAAGGAAATCGACGAGCCGACCCTCGACGTCCTGGTCCCCAGCATGATGTTGCAGCCGATCCTGGAGAACTCCATCAAGCACGGGCTCAGCCCGAAGGTCGAAGGGGGGACCATCTACTTGCGGGCCGGCTGCGCGGACGGACGGCTGACGGTGACCATCGAGGATGACGGGGTGGGCATCCCCGCTGACGTCATGGCCAATATCTACGACCGCGGCATCGGGGTCAGCAACGTGCGGGAGCGGCTGGCCGTGCTGTTCGGCCCCGCGTACCGCATGACCATCGACAGCGAGGCCGCCCGCGGCACCCGGGTCGAGATTCAGATTCCCGAGCTGCGCGACACGTTGTATCCCGTCGGGACCAGAGCATAACCAGGCATGGATTCCAAACACGTCAAAGCGGTCGTGGTGAAACGGCGTGAGATCAACCCCGAGCTGTGGGTGGTCCGCATCCAGCCCGAAGAGAAGATCGTCTTCCGGCCCGGCCAGTACGTGACCATCGGGCTGCCGGCCAGCCCGAAGATGATCGAGCGACCCTACTCGGTAGCCTCCGCGCCGGAGGAAGAGGAGCTGGAGTTCTTTCTGGAGCTGGTGCCTCACGGCGAGCTGACCCCGCAGCTCTATAACGTTCCCGCGGGCGGGGAAGTGTTCTTGCGCCGCGCGGCCAAGGGCCGCTTTCTGCTGGATGCGGCGAGCGGCCACCCGAACCATTTCCTGGCGGCCACGGTGACCGGCGTCGCCCCCTACGTGAGCATGATCCGCGACTTGATCATCCGCGAAAAGGCTGGTGAAAAGCTCCCGTATCACCTCTGCGTGCTCCAGGCTGCCAGCCTCTCCGGCGAGTTCGGCTACTTCGACGAGCTGACCGCGCTTTCAAAGACGCACCCCTGGTTAACCTACATCCCCACCATCAGCCGCACTTGGCTCGACCCCAACTGGAAGGGCGAGGTGGGTCGCGCCGAGGACGTGACCCGCAAGCACCTCGACGCTCGCGGGTTCACCGCCGCCGACACGACCGCCTACGTCTGCGGGAATCCGGACATGATCGAAAACGTCAAGGGAGTGCTCAAGCGCGCCGGGTTTCCGAAGGAGTCGATCAAGGAGGAAGTGTACTGGGTGGCGGAGAAGGGGGCCTAACTAAAAGCAAGTCAAAAGTCAAAAGTCAAAGGGCAAAAGTCAAAAGTGTCGTGGCGGCTTCGCCGCATCTTTCTGTTTAGGCCCGGGGCGAAAGCAAGGAGGGTTTTACTTTTGACTTTTGCCCTTTGACTTTTGACTTTTGACTTGCTTTTGCCTTTACCCCTGCAAAAGAGACTCCATATACCGCACCATCTCCGGATCCGTCCACTCCGCCTTCCCGATGACCTTCTGAACCACTCTTCCCGACCGGTCGATGAAATAAGTCTCCGGGAACTTGAAGGTCCCGTAAAGCCTGCTGATCTTGCGCCCCGGGTCGCGCGCCGTGAGGAACTTCACCCCCGCCCGCTCCAGAAACTTTTGGTAAACGTCGCGATCCTCATCGACGCTCACGCCCAAAACCACCACCCCGCGCGAGGCAAACTCCTCGGAGAACCGCGCCAGCGACGGCATCTCCTCCACGCAGGGCGGGCACCAGGTGGCCCAGAAGTTCAGAATCACAAACTTACCCCGAAAGTCTTTTAATTGAATCGCTTGGCCGCTGTCGGACATCAAATTGAATTCGGGGGCTTCGTCACCCTCGCGCACCGCCGGGCCGCTCAGGCCCTCGAACGACGGCCGGATCGAAATCAGGAAGGCCACCGTCAGGGTGGCGATCAGGCCGGGCAGCACGTGATCTTTGGTCAGGCGTGGCATATAATTTGGTGAAATACTTATTGTAGCGGCTTCGGAACGCAAACCGTATGGTTTCCATCACCCGCAAGGCGGAGTTTTCCGCCTCCCACTTTTGCTCGAACCCCCAGTTGAGCCCCGAGGAGAACCGCGCCCTCTACGGCAAGAGCGCCGGCCCCAACGGGCATGGGCATAACTACGTGGTCGAGGTGACCGTGCGGGGCGAGGTAGACCCGGTTCACGGCATGGTCATGGACCTCAAGGAGCTGAAGGCCGTCCTGGAGCGCGAGGTGATCGAGCCGTTCGACCATCGGTTCCTCAACCGCGAGGTGCCGCCGTTTGACCGGGTGACGCCGACGCCGGAAAACATCGCCCGGGAAATCTGGCGCCGCCTCAGCCCGCATTTGAACCAAAACGGCCGGCGCCTGTACTCCGTGCGGCTCTACGAAACCCCTGACCTTTACGTGGAACACTACGGCTAACGCCATGACTTGCCTGACGCGGCGATATCCGTTCTCGGCGTCTCACCGGCTGCACACCGACCGGCTGAGCGCGGCCGACAACGCTCGCCTCTTCGGCAAGTGCAACAACCCTTACGGGCACGGCCACAACTACTGCCTGGAGGTGACCGTGGGCGGCGAGATCGATCCGCGCACCGGCATGGTCGTTTCACCCGCCGCCCTCGACGCCCACGTCCGCCGCACCGTGCTCGAGCGCCTCGACCACTCGAACCTGAACACCGACCTGCCCGAGTTTGCCACCCTGGTGCCGACCACGGAAAACCTGGGCCTCGAGATCGGCCGCTGGCTCCGCCGCGACTGGCCGCAAATTTGCCGTATCCGTTTGGAAGAAACCGGCTCTAATTCTATTGAGATCGAATTCCATGAACCCTGAAGAAACGCTCGAAGGACTGCTCGACCCATTCCCGGAAACCGGTGAGGAGGGCCTCGCTGCCATGCAGGACGCCGTCCGCATCCTGCTGGAGCAACTGGGCGAAGACCCCAACCGGGCAGGCCTGCAACGCACCCCCCTGCGCGTCGCCAGGGCCCTGCGCTTTCTCACCAGCGGGTATCGCATGAACGTCCACGAGATCCTTAACGGCGCCCTCTACGAGGTCAGCTACGACGAGATGGTGATCGTCAAGGACATTGAGGTGTTCAGCCTCTGCGAGCACCACCTGCTGCCCTTCTACGGCAAGGCTCACGTGGCTTACCTGCCGGACAAGAAGGTCATCGGGCTCAGCAAGATCCCCCGGCTGGTCGACATGTACGCCCGTCGCTTGCAGATCCAGGAGCGCCTCACCAGCCAGATCGCCCAGACCATTCAGGAGGCCATCGAGCCCCGCGGCGTCGGCGTGGTGATTGAGGCCCGGCACTTCTGCATGATGATGCGCGGCGTCGAAAAACAGCACTCCCAGGCCATCAGCAGCGCCATGCTGGGCGTCTTCCGCACCGGCAAGCAGACCCGGGACGAGTTCTTGTCGCTGATCTCGCACAAGGGGAACGGGTTCTAGTTATAGTTAGTGGGTCCTGCCCGAGAGGTCGGGAAGCAGCCCGTCCATCCCTCAGGGGGAGTCCGCCGCCGGAGCACTACCGATCAAGCCTATCCGATTATGGTATAACCGTCATATCTCGATCATGCGCCTGGAGTTCGATCCGGGGAAGAGCCGTGACGTCAAACGGAAGCACGGTGTTGGCCTGGAAGAAGCACAGGAGATCTTCGATCAGGCGTATGTGGTTGACCGAAGGAATGAGGATCCTGAGCAGTTTCGTGCCATCGGTTGGAGTCGCGGCAGGCTGTGTTCCGTGATTTTTGAGATCCGGCACGACTTGCAGGGAGAGTACTATCATCTGGTAACGGCCTGGAAAGCAACCAGGCAGGAAGAGCAAAGTTATGCCGACAACGTCTAGGACAACGCCCACCGCTGACGAAATTGCGGAAATGGCTTCGCGCGGAGAGGACATTTCAGCCTACTTCACGAACAAGTTCACGGTGGTCCGGCCGGTGAAGCGTGTCAACATTGACTTGACGGAGGGCATGTTGCGAGAGCTTGACGCTCGCGCCGCGCGTCTCAACGTAAGCCGCCAAGCAGTGATCAAGACACTGCTGCGACAGGCATTAGACGAGGGCCGGGAACGGCGAGCGAGTTCGAAGCAAGCGGCCGTCCAGCGTACTGGAACCCGGGTGGCCCGCTGACGGTCGCCGAGGTCATGTGCTCATTGTGGTGACCGATTATTCTTTGCAGACGCCTGCTGTCGCCTCGCGACCATCGAAGTCAGTCGCGACGCTTCGTCTGCTGTAAACCACATCCTGCCCTTGGCGATTACCTTCAGGTCTTCGTTGCCCCAGCGCGCCCGCATGATGCCGCTTCCGGAATGACCGGATTGTTCCAGGAGCAGGTGGCCGATTTCGTGCGTCATCATGGCACCCAAGATGGCTGCCCGATCGGCGAGGTTCCGTTTTTCGAGTTCAACGGCCCGGTGAAGGTAAACAGCGGCAATCGAGTGAAAGCCGTCCGCGAGCAGCGCGTAGCCGAGGCAGTGGCGCGTCGTGCCCGTACGTCGGGCCATAGCCGCGTCCATTATCCGCAGTTGTAAGTCCATCCGGGTGACGGGCAGCTTGCAAGCTTGATCTTTCGGCGGATCGTCCTGATGGATCCGGCATTCGGCCCACTCCAGGCGCACTCCACCGTGCTCCAGCACATACGACGCGGCCGCCTTCGCCCCTGCGAGGGTTGCCGGGGAGACCCCAGCGTAATCGTAGAGGCGAACTCGGATGAATTCCTCAGGATTCTGGGGAACAATCAACCCGGCCGAGC
>JACQDI010000112.1 GCA_016201195.1 Acidobacteriota bacterium
CAAATCGACGCCCGTCTACCAGCCGTGCGACATCGAGTTTGAGCTGACCGAGCAGGAGGCGGCGCGGCACCCCAACCCTCATCTCAGCGTGGAGCTGCGCGCCGAGTTCCGCGCGCCCAAAGGCAATACCTACCGCCTGCCGGCATTCTGGGACGGCGGCCGGAAATTCAAGATCCGCTTCTCGCCGCTGGCCGAGGGAAACTGGGATTTCCGCGTCAGCTCGAACATCGATCGCTTCTCGGGCAAGATGGCCAGCTTCACCGCCACCGCCCCGACGACGCCGGGCTACGTCAGCCCTTTCAACGTGCACCACTTCCGCTACTCCCAAGAGAACACGCCGCACCTGTGGATGGGCGATACGCGCCACGACTTCGCCGTCATGCCGATGGAGGAGTTCCGGCGGCTGGCCGATCTTCGCGCCGCGCAGAAGTTCAATCACCTGCGCGGGCTGGTGCTCGGAGACGAGGCCACGGCGAAGCGGGTGTTCGCCGATCCCGAGCGGATTCCGCCTGAGCATTTTCAGAACCTCGATGAGCGCATCCGCTACCTGAACCAGAAGGGCATCGCCGCGGACCTGGTGTTGGGCGCCGGCCAGGGGCAGCTCGAAAAGCTGCTCCCCAACTGGAAGCAGCGGGAGCGCTACCTCCGCTACCTGGTGGCCCGCTACGCCGCGATGAACGTCACCTGGCAGGGCGTCGAGGCATATGAAGAATACGAGAATGGCCCGGCGCTGCTCAAAGAGATCGCCGACCTGCTCAAGCAGGTCGACCCCTACCGGCATCCGCGCGCCACGCACTCGACGAGCACCTCGGCGCCGCTGGCCAGCGCTGGATGGCTGGACTACGCCACCTGCCAGTCTACCGAAACCAACCTGTTCGCGGTGGAGCACCAGTTCTATCCGCTCCCGTTCGTCAACCTCGGATCGCCCGGCGCAGACCCCGACACCGCCCGCAAGCGCCTGTGGAATGCAGCCATCAACGGCCAGTATGTGACGCTCGGCGAAGCGCCCCTGGACTCTGCTGCCGCCCAGCAGGCGACCCACCTTTACACCTTCTTTGCCCAGACCCGCTACTGGGACCTGGAGCCGTACTTTCGTATCGAGGGTGCGCGGGCGCTGGCGCTCGAGGAAGTGGAATACATCGTGTATCTCGAGAAGCCGGGGCCGGTGGAGCTGATGGTCCACAAGGCCGGCTACGAGGTGAGCTGGTTCAACCCGATCACTGGGGCCTGGGTGGACGACGCCAACTTCAAGGGCGAGCGGTACACGGTGGGCAATCCGCCTGATGCTTCCCACGACTGGGTGCTGTATGTGCGGCGGGAAGGGAAGAAGCAGGGCATGAACCGCTCCTACAAGTTCGAATCGCGCACCCCGGTGATGCAGCCGCTCGAGGTGAGCAAGAAGGAAGTGCCGTTCTCCATCCAGTTGCCGGAAGAATCGGAGTTGAAGGTGGATCAGAAGTACGAGTTCAACGCCACGCTGCTCAAGCCCAGCCGCGCCACGCGCAACATGATCTGGCTGTGGACCGGTGAAGTGCCCTCCTCCTTCTTGGGCTACAAGGTGCTGGGGACGACCCAGTTTGGCACGTTCCTGATCCCGCCGGGCCTGACCCGCGACTATCCCACAACCCTGCAAGTCCGTTTATACGGACTGGACGGCAACGGGAAGCTGTTCGCCTCCGACAAGGTGTATACGCTGAAAAAGTAGACCGTTTGCGAATGAGAATCCTGGCCATCGATACGACCAGCGAGTTCGGCAGCCTGGCGCTGGCGCGGGACACTGAGATCGTAGATGTGATTTCGCTGCATTCGCGGGAAGGTTTCGGCCACTTGATCTTCCAGCAGATCCAGGCGCTGCTCGACCGGCACGGCTTGAGGCTGGCCGACGTTGATGGCTACGCGGCGGCGAGCGGGCCGGGATCCTTCACCGGCGTGCGCGTGGGGCTGACCGCGGTCAAGGGTCTGGCCGAGGCTCACGGCAAACGCGTCGTGCCGGTGTCGAATTTACTGGCGCTGGCGTTTGCCGGGGAAGGGGCGCTACGGGCCACGGTGCTCGATGCGCGGCGCGGGGAGATCTACGGGGCAGTCTATGACGCCGAGCTGCGGCCTGTGGTGGAGGAAGTGGTCACCCCATGGAAGCGGTTTCTGGAGCTGTTGGGGGATCACAAGGTGACGTTCGTCGCGACCGACTTTACTCCATTTCGCGCGAGCCTGGCAGGAACGCGCTTCGAGGATGCGCCGGTAGTGACGATCTCGCGAGCGCTCGCCGGGGCTGTGGCCGGCGTCGCCGCGCGGGCGTTTTCCGAGGGACGCGCACTACTCCCGGAGCAGGTCGACGCCAACTACGTCCGCCGCTCGGATGCGGAGCTGATGTGGAAAGAATCCCGATGAAAGCTG
>JACQDI010000454.1 GCA_016201195.1 Acidobacteriota bacterium
GCCAAGGCCGGCCTTGGCTTCAGCCTGCCGGGTCGAGACTCGACCCCTGCAACCTGGACCAGCGGGCGCCGAGATGAGTCTCGGCGCGGCACGCAAGAGTGCGTGCGCAACGTTGCGGGTCGTCGCCGAAAGCTCCTCGCTGCCGGGTTAGCCTCTGTCAAGTGCCGGCTGGCCCGCTTCGCGTTTGACCCAGTGGTACGCGGCGACGGAATTCTTCCAGAAGAACTTTTCCGCGGCCTCCGGCCCCTTGCCGCTGAAGTATTCGCGGACGACATTCAGCACTTGTGAGTATGTCCCCAACGGGTCGCTGTTCGGCCAGTCACTGCCGTAGAGCAGCCGATTTGAGCCGAAAGTCTCCCAGATTTCGTCGAGCCTCGAGCGGTAGAAGCTGAGCTCATAGGGGACTCGACCACCCGAACGGCGGAGGACTTCGGAGACTTTGACATACACCTGGGGACGTTTTCCAAGCTCCCTCAACGTGGCTCGGTGGGTGGCGCGAGCCGCCTCCTCCTGCGGGGGATCCATGGATGGGAGGTGATCGATCACCACTCGCAGGTCAGGAACCTGATCCGTGAGCCGCACCACGTCGGAGAGCAGGCGCTGGCTGGCATTCGCGGTATCCAATGCCAGGCCTGCCGCTGCCAGCTCCCTTAAGCCGGAAATGAACTCCGCCTTTGCCAGCTCGTCGCCGAGGTTTCTGTCCCACAAATACCCGTACCGGATGCCCCGAAACAGCGAGTTTTTGTGGAACCGTTCCAACTGCCGGCGGAAGTCGGGCTTGCCGGGTTCCAGGTTCCCGACGGTCCCGACGATAATGGTGTCCTTCGCCGCCACGTCCAGAACCCACTGGTTGTCCTCCAGCCAGGGGCTGCATTCGACCTCAATCGCACCTTTGATACCGAGCGTCTTTGTCAGATTGCGGTACCTATCGGGCAACGCAGGCCGGTACACGATCGTGTTGGTCTTGGGTGGCCAGGGCACGCCCTGGGGACGTGTGGGGTCGAACAGATGAATATGCGTATCGATGATGGGGATTGACGGACCTGGCTGGCCCGCAGCCTCAACAGCAATCCCCGCGGCGACGCTGAGAAAGGTTCTGCGATTCACGGTGATATTATCGCACCGCTCATTCGGAGTTGGGTTTCCAACAGCGGTATCATTTATCTGTTGAGGTGACCACCAATGAGGACCCTGCTTCTTCTGACCGCTTGCAGCCTCGCCGCGCAGCAGCCGGCGTATGACCTGCTGCTCAAGGGCGGTCACGTGATCGATCCCAAGAACAACATCAGCAAGGTCATGGACGTGGCCATCGCCGGCGGCAAGATCGCGCGTGTAGACGAGAACATTCCGGCCGACCAGGCCAAAGTGGTGGCCCCGGTCTCGGGATTGTACGTGACACCCGGCCTGATCGACATTCACGTGCATGTCTATACCGGCACCGCCCTGCGAGCTACGGCTACTAAGGCCGACAGCAGTGTCCAGCCGGACGCGTTCTCGTTCCGCACCGGCGTGACCACGATGGTCGACGCGGGCACCTCCGGGTGGCGGAACTTCCCCGATTTCCGCGATGGTGTCATCCGGAAGGCCAAGACGCGGGTGCTCGCGATGCTGAACATCGTCGGCGCCGGAATGGGTTCGGGCTCGGGCGAAAACAATCCCGAGGACATGGACCCGGAAGCAGCGGCGAAGATGGCCAAGGAGAACGCCGACGTGGTTGTGGGGTTCAAGAGCGCGCATTACGCCGGCCCGGGCTGGTTTTCCATCGACAACGCGGTGAAGGCGGGAAATCTGGCGAACGTGCCGGTCATGGTCGATTTCGGCGCCATCACCAAGGAACGGAACCTCGACGGGTTGCTGCGGGACAAGCTCCGGAAGGGCGATATCTACACGCACTGCTATTCCGGCCACCGTCTGGAGGTCCTCGCCGATAACAAGGTGAATCCCGCCATGGAAGCCGGCCGGCAGCGTGGCATCTTCTTCGATGTCGGCTTCGGCCAGGCGAGCTTTTACTGGTATGTGGCGGCGCCGGCCTATGAGCAGAAGTTCTATCCCGATTCGATTTCCACCGACCTCCACGCCCGCAGCATGAATGCGGGTATGAAAGACATGCTCCAGTGTATGTCGAAGATCCTCAACCTCGGGTCGTCGCTCGAGGACGTGATCCGCATGTCGACCGTCAACCCGGCCAGGGAGATCAAGCGCCCGCAGCTCGGAACCCTGGACCCGGGCGCCGAGGCGGATATCGCGGTGCTCCGGCTCGACCGCGGCGACTTCGGTTTGCTCGATTCGGCTGGAGCGAAATACCCCGGCAACCGTCTTCTAGCTTCTGAGATGACCATCCGCAAGGGAGAGGTCGTGTGGGACCTGAACGGCCGCGCCGCGCCGGACTGGAAGAATTTCCCGTATAAACGGCGCGGGGAGCTAAGGTAGAATATCCTCGGACCGTGAACGCAAAGGACGCCATCATGAACAAGAAAAGTGACCAATCCACCCGGCGCGACTTTCTGACCCGCGACACCGGCCTGGCCGCCGTGACCGCAACCTTACTTTCCGGCGCGGAGGCCAAGGCCGCCGCCCCCAAAGCGGCCCCCAAGGCGACGGCGCGCGTGTTGGGCGCCAACGATCGCATCAACATCGCCTTCATCGGCAACGGCATGCAGTTCGAGACGCTGATCCGGGTCTTCCAGAACCGCAAGCAGGAGAAGAACGATGTCCAGTTTGCGGCCGTGTGCGACGTTTGGGAGCCGCGCCTCCAGTACGCCAAGGAGCAATCCGGCGCGGAAAAGACTTATCGGGACTATCGCGAGGTCCTCCAGCGCCCCGACATCGACGGCGTCGTCCTCGCCGTCCCCGATCATTGGCACTACCCGATGGCGAGCCAGGCGATGCTCGCCGGTAAGGACGTCTACCTCGAGAAACCAATGACCCGCACGGTCGACGAGGCCGCCAAGCTGAACGACCTGGTCAACCGGACCAAGCGCCTCATACAGCTCGGGGGATCCGGTCCCGCGACAAGGTTGTACTGGAAGGTCAACGACTACATCAAAGCCGGCAAGATGGGCAAGGTCGTGTGGGGACTCATCAGTTATAACCGCAATACCCGCGAAGGCATGTGGGACTACCCCATCCCCGGGGTGGGCAGCGAACCCTGGCCCGACGCCAAGGTTACGGCGGAGAACCTGGACTGGAACATGTGGCTCGGCCCGGCCCCCAAGCGGCGCTTCAGCGCGGAGCGCTATTTCCGCTGGAGAAAATTCTGGGACTACTCCACGGGCAACGCGGGCGACCTGCTCTACCACCGCTTGGGCATGATGAGCACGATGGTCGGTTTTGATTTCCCGACCCGCGCCGTAGGTGTTGGTGGTATCTATGTACAGAAGAACCGGGAGGTCCCCGACACCTACATGACCATGATCGAATATCCGGGAGAGTACTCCATCAACATGGTATCGTGCATGGCGAACCAGACGTCCGTTCCGGTAACCGTGTACGGGAACTGGGGCACGCTCCAGGCGACGGAAGGGCCGGCGGCCATGGATACGATGGGCGATCAACGAAGGCCGTCATCCGCGGAGCCGCAGCGCCGCCC
>JACQDI010000533.1 GCA_016201195.1 Acidobacteriota bacterium
CGCGACCGGCATCGGATCCGCCCTGTATTGGCAGGCTACCTGGATTTTGTGGGCCGAAGACGAGAGATGGTATGTACTCGTCCAGTTCTTTCCCCTGCTGGCAATTCCCGTCATCCTGCTTCTCTTCCCCCCGCGCTATACGCGGACCATCGACCTGCTGGGCGTTCTCGGCTGGTACGGGCTGGCGAAGATTTTCGAAGGGGCCGATGCGCTGGTGTTTGCGGCGGGCCGAGTGGTCAGTGGCCACACCCTCAAGCACCTGGCCGCCGCTCTAGCGGCCCTGTGGATGCTGCGGATGGTGAAGAACCGGCGCCCTGTAGAATAGCCGCCAGGCATTCGACGATCCTGTTTCCGGCTGCCTCGTCGCCCGCGTCCTACCCCATCCACTGCGGATTGCGCGCCGTCCCGTCAAACCTGGTCGACGTCTTGAACAGCTCGTACTTCCCCGACAGCGCTGCCTCCCGCGTCTTCGCCAGCAGCGCCGAAAGCTCGCTCTGGCTGAGCGGCTTGAACGTGCGCGCCGCTTCGAACGCCTGGTCCAGCTTGTCGAGGCTGTCGCAGCCGGTGATCACCACCGATGTCGGCAGGTTGAGCGCGTAGTGCAGGCACTCGATCCCCGTCGCCAGCCCGTTCCTCGGAATCGTTCCGCTCGCCATCGGCTTCATCCCCAGCACGCCGATCCCCTGGTCCACCAGCTTCGGCGCCACCTGGCGCGCGAAGCTCCGGAACTGGGCGTCGAGAATGTTCAGCGGCATCTGCGCCGTATCGAAATGGAAGTTGTTGGCCTGGGCCACTTCGAGCATCCGCAAGTGCACCACCGGGTCCTTGTGTCCCGTGAACCCGATGTACCGGATCTTCCCCGCCTTCTTCGCCTCGAGCAGCGCTTCAATCGGTCCACCCTCCGCAAAGAACCGGTCCGGGTCTTCCATCCGGATGTTCTCGTGGTACTGCATCAGGTCGATGTGATCGGTCTGCAACCGCTGGAGTGACTCATCGATCTGCTGGGCGGTGGCCGCCTTCGTGCGCCCGTCGAACTTGGTCATCAGAAAGACCTTCTGCCGGTAGCCGTCGCGCAGCGCGTTGCCCATCCACACTTCGCACTTGCCCTCGCGGTAGTCCCAGCAGTTGTCCAGGAAATTGATGCCCCGGTCGATGGCGGTCCGGATGATGCGGATGCCCTCCTGCTCCTCTTTCGGAGCCCCGATATGAGAGCCGCCGAGCCCGATGGCAGACACGCGTTCACCCGTCCGCCCGAGCTTGCGATAAATCATGTCGCCTTTGCGTTCGTCGGCGGCGAACAGGCCTTGGGAAATCAGGGCGGCGAGGGAAAGCCCGCTCATCCTCTCCAGGAATTCGCGCCGCTTTAAGTTGTCGTGGTCTCGCATCGTTCCTCCCTTCCTGCACCAAATCTTATCAGACCGGTACCCGACAGTAGTTATACGACTCCTTGACCGCAGTCCGAGGGAGCGGTTATAGTTTGCTTACCGTGAGCGCATATCTGTCGCTACTGGCCGCCCTGCTGGCATGCTCGCCGGCCGCGTTCGCGCAGGCGCCACAGTACGATCTGCTGCTGAAAGGCGGGCGCGTCATTGATCCCAAGAACAACATCGACGAGGTGCGCGACGTCGCCATTCGCGGCGATCGGATAGCCGCGGTGGCGCCGAACCTGCCGGTCGCGACCGCAAAGAAAACGATCGACGTTTCGAGCCTTTACGTGACGCCCGGGCTGGTCGACATCCACGTCCACGTGTTTACGCAAAGCGCCCCCGGCACCGTCTACGAAAGCGAAAGCAGCGTGATTCCCGACCACGCCTGCTTTCGCACCGCCGTCACGACGGTAGTGGACGCCGGAACCACCGGCTGGAGGAGCTTTCCCGATTTGCGGCGGCGCATCATCGACCGCTCTCGAGCCCGCGTGCTGGCGATGCTGAATATCGTCGGAACCGGGATGATGAACAACGAGGTGGAGCAGAATCCGGTGGATATGGAGCCGGAAAAGACGGCGGCGATGGCGAAGCAGCATCCCGATGTGATCGTGGGCATCAAGTCGGCGCACTGGCGCCAGCCTACGTTCACTTCGGTGGAACGGGCGGTGGAGGCCGGCCGGCTGGCCAATCTTCCCGTCATGGTGGATTTCGGCTCCTTCTTACCGGAGCGGCCGTATCAGCAGATGGTGCTCGAGATCCTGCGGCCGGGGGACATGAGCACTCATTTCTACCGCGTGCCGGCGCCCCTGCTGGACCAGAGCGAGAAGATGCTGCCCTATCTGGAGACGGCGCGACGCCGGGGAGTCAAGTTCGACGTGGGGCACGGCGGCGGCAGCTTCTATTTTCGCCAAGCGGAGCCTCTGGTGAAACAGGGATTCTGGCCGGACTCCATTTCGACCGACCTGCACGGCGGCTCCATAAACGGTGCGATGATCGACATGCTCAACGTGATGTCGAAATTCCTCGCCCTGGGCGTGCCGATGAAGGAAGTGATCCGCCAGTCTACTACCAATCCGGCGACGCAAGTCAAGCGCCCCGATCTGGGCCAGATCGCACCGGGAGCGGAAGCTGATATTGCCGTGCTGCGGCTGGATTCGGGAAATTTCGGGTTCGTGGACGTTCGCGGCGGGCGGATTACGGGAACCCGGAGACTTGGCTGCGAGATGACCGTCCGCGCCGGCAAGATTGTCTTCGACTTGAATGGTCGCGCCGGAAGTCCCTGGCGCACGGCCGCCATCGACTATCCGACGAAATAGCCGGCCAAGCGATCTCATCGCTTACCAGCTTGATTGCTCCCAACCAACGCGGCATGCCCAGTGGATCGGCCTCGATGCGTGGTTTCCGCAGCAACTCGGCGCGGCCGCGGGTTGAGCCTGGTGGGCCCTGTAGGATTCGAACCTACGACCAACGGATTATGAGTCCGCTGCTCTAACCGCTGAGCTAAGGGCCCAATACCTTCATTGTAAACTGCTTACGCCACTGTTTCCATCTGCCTCGGAAGGCGGTATGCCCACAGGTATGACCACCGGGCGTCTCCGGGACTCAGTCAAAAGTCAAAAGTGTGGAGGCGGCTGCGCCGCAGCGTCTTTCAACGAGCTGAAGCGCGAGGAGGGTTTTACTTTTGACCTTTGACTTTTGCCTTTTGACTTTTGACTTGCTGTTGATCGGCTCTTGCGTTTCTCAGACAGCCACTTCCCTGCCCTTGTACTTGTCCTTGTACACCCCCTCCTCCACGCGGATTCCCAGCCCCGGAGCCCGAGGCACCGTGTACTGCCCGCCGCGGAACACGTAGCCCTCCGTAAGGATCGCGTCACAGCGCGAGCGGTCGTCTTCGGCGGCGATGGCGCCACGGGTGGCCTTGGCGAATTGCAGTCCCATCAGGCCGCCGATCTGGGATCCCCAGTTGTGGGGGACGCACACCGCGCCCGCGGCAGCGCTCAGCTCAGCCGCGTCGCGGTTGCCAAGAAACCCCGCGCGCCGGATGTCGATCTGCGTGACGTCGATCAGCACCCGGGGCTTCAGATACGGCCCCAGCTCCTCGGCCGACCGCATGTCCTCGCCGTCGGCGATGAAGGTCTTCATCCCCGCCTGTTGCATTTTCTCCTTCAGGCGGGTGTAGAGGGCGATGTCCTGGGGAAAGATCTCCTCGATCCAGTAGAGGTTCGATTTCTGGGTCTCGGCCAGGAAGCGCCAGGCGAGGTCAAATTCGCCCTTGTAGGCATTGTTGGCGTCGGCCATGATCTTCACCTGCGGGCCGACGGCGCGGCGCACGGCGTTGACGACCTCGATGTCGCGCTCTACGCCGGGCAGGCCGGGAATCCACTTGAAGTTGCGGCCCACCTTCAGCTTCATGCCGCGATAGCCGGAGCGTACCGCTTCTTCGGCTTCGGCCACCACTGCCGCCACGCCCTTCTCCGGCCGCATCACGTCACTGAAATAGAGCGTCCCATCGTAGACCTCGACGCGGTCGCGCGCCGGCGCCCCCAGCAGCTCGTAGCAGGGAACCTCGAGCAACTGCCCGATCAGGTCGAACAGGGCGCTGTCGAGGAAGCGGTACCGCGCAAGCGCCGGATGCTTCGCGCTGCGGATCCGGCCGTCCATCTCGTAGAGATCCGTCGGGTTCGCGCCGATCAGGCCGCGCAGAGCTTCGAGCATGGGCTTGTCGGGCGAAGAGTAATCGAGCGTACCCGTCCCCGAGATCCCCTGGTCGGTGAACACGCGCAGCAGGTGGGTGGAGTAGGTTTCGCCTTTGGCCGCCGGGTCCTGGGAATTCATAGCCACGGGCTTGTGGAAGCGACCCTCGATGGGAGCAATCGTAATGCGGGTGATCTTGGCGGGCGAAGCCCCCGCGGCGGCCGTGGCCGCCAGGCCCAGGAATTCTCGTCGTCGCATGGAGTGATCTTACACCTTGGCACTCCCTCTACACCGGGAAGTGTAGCTGAGACTTCGCTACGGAATCCCCTCGAAGCGCGGGTCGTCGATGGGCCGGAGGTTCGTGACTTCCAGGTCGAACTCCGGCACCATGTTCGTGAAGTCGTCCGGCAGGTATCTGAAGTTGTAGTGCTCGTACTTGTTGTCGCGCTCCCAGAGCATCAGGACGCAGAAGTCGCTTGGGGTGACGAAGTGTCCGGACACGGTGAAACCGCTGTCGCTTGCGCCGTGGAGAGTCGCCGCCGCACCGCGCCCGTCGAAGCCACGGAGGTGCATCGTCCGGTGTGGCTGGAGCTTTTTGATGACCTCCACAGAGCATTTGCGACACCCTGGATGTGCTATAATTCAAACGTATGCTCAGGCCTGTCAGAATCACAACTCGGTTTCCTTCGGTTTCAGAGACGGCCAAGAAGCTGGGGGTTTCGGAGCATGACGCGAGGGTTCTTTCAGAACTGGCTGAGCGTTCCTGGAAAACCGGTGTTTTCGTGATCCCGGGTATCGGACGACTGGTTCGCGTGGGTCGCAAGACCCGTATGGGACGCAACTCGGCTACTGGTGAGGCGATCAAGATCCCGTCAAAGAAGGTGGTCAAGTTCCGCGTGGCAAAGGCTGCCAAAGACGCGATCGACCCACTGACAAAGTAGATGGCCCGCGTTGCTCGCGACAGTGCTTTCTTGAACGTGCCCTATGACGATCGGTATAAGGACCTTTACCTGGCGTTCATCGCCGGACTGACAGCCTTTGGATTGGACCCTAGAGCCACACTTGAGGTTCCCGGCGGTGAGCGCCGCCTTGACCGAATCTTCGAATTGATTATATCCTGCCAATACTCTTTTCACGACTTGTCGCGCGTGGAGCTCGACCGCAGGTCTCCCCCGACGCCGAGGTTCAATATGCCGTTTGAGCTGGGTCTCGTTCTTGGCTGGCTGAAGGCAAATAGAAGAACGAATCACACGTGGTTCGTCTTTGAGTCTGTCAAGCGGCGTCTTCAAAAATCGCTAAGCGATCTGGACGGCACCGATCCTTATGTTCATGACGGGACACCGCAGGGGGTTTTTCGCGAACTGAGCAATGCCCTCGTGAGAAGGACCCATCAGCCCACCGTCGGCCAGATGAAGAGTATCTACGATAGCATTAAGATGGCGTCTCCGTTGGTCATCAAGAACGCGGGAGCCAAGTCGCTCTTTGAGGCTCGCGTGTTCACACAGCTCGCCGTCCTGGCCAGACAGTACGCTGAACTCGCGATTCTGTAGTCGTTTTGACTGCCTGACGGCTCGGCGCGGGATGCTCGTCCGGGTCCCCGGCCAGCGGCATCTGTTTTCCGGCCCTCGAAGGGCATAGCGCTCACAGGCTTAAACCGGCTTAAACCTACACCCGAACCAGCTCCCGCACCGCCGTATCCACCCGCCGCAGCGCTTCTTCGATGTTGGCGAGCGAGGTGGCGTAGGAGAAGCGCAGGTAGCCTTCGCCGTAGCTGCCGAAGGAGGCCCCGCTCAGCGCGGCCACGCCTGCGTTCTGGAGCAGGTGGTCGGCCAGCTCCTGCGAAGACATACCGGTGCCGGTAATGTTGGGGAAGGCGTAGAAAGCCCCGCCGGGCGTGGCGCAGCGGAAGCCGGGGATGCGGTTCAGACCCTCCACGATCGCGTCCCGGCGGCGGCGAAACTCGGCTACCATCCGGTCGACCGAATCCTGCGGGCCGCGCAGAGCCTCGAGCGCCGCGCGCTGGGTGAAGCTCGCCGTGCAGGAGTTGGAATTGACCATCAGGCGCGTCACCGCCTGGACCAGGAATTCCGGCATCACCCCGTAGCCGATCCGCCATCCGGTCATCGCGTACGTCTTCGAGAATCCGTCGAGGATGATGGTTTTCTCAAGCATCCCGTCGTAGGACGCGATCGAGTGGTGGCGGTCGGTATAGAGGATGCGGCTGTAGATCTCGTCGGAGAGCACAATCAGGTCGCGATCGCGGACCAGGCGGGCGATCTCCGCCAGGTCGCGCTCGGGGATGGCCCCGCCGGTAGGGTTCTGCGGCGAGTTGAGGATCAGCAACTTCGAGCGCGGCGACAGGCGCGCGGCCAGCGTGTCGAGATCAAGCGAGAAGCCGTGGCTCTCGACCAGCGGCAGCGGCGCCGGCACGCCCCCCGCGTATTTGATCATCGACTCGTAGATCGGGAAGCCCGGATTGGGGTAGAGCACCTCGTCGCCCGGTTCGATCAGGGCCAGGATGGGGAAGAAGATGATCGGCTTGCCGCCGGGCACCACGCAGACGCGCTCGGGAGAAACGGGCACGCCGCGCGTGCGGCTGACCTGCTCGGCAATCGCCTCGCGCAGCTCGGGGTATCCCTGGGTGGGGCCGTAGTGGGTCCACCCCTCGTCGAGCGCCCGCTTGGCGGCCTCCACGATGTTGGCGGGTGTGGGAAAATCGGGCTCGCCGATCTCCATGTGGATCACGCTTCGTCCCTGGGCTTCGAGCTTCCGCGCCCGGACCAGCACGTCAAAGGCGGATTCGGTTCCGAGTTGGTGCAGGCGCTGTGCGAGTTCCATCTCTAGGCCCCCGAGAAAAAATGTACGCCGTCGCGTTCCTCGACCCATCGCACCACGCCGTCCACATCGACGGCGGCGCCGCGGATGCGGGCGGTGAGCCGCGCGCCCTCCTCCAGCTCCACAATAGCGATCTGGAAGGGCAGGTCCTTCTCAAACGGCTCGGCCGCCGCGTGCAGCGTGGTGCAGGAGTAGACTCGCCCG
>JACQDI010000534.1 GCA_016201195.1 Acidobacteriota bacterium
ATCAGCGTCGCCCCGCTCAAGACGCACCGGCTGACCGGCGTGTCGCTGGGGATGAAGAACTACTTCGGCATCGGCCCGGGCGCAAAGTACGGATTTCCCAAGCAGGGACTGCACAAGCTGGGCGCGCCGGACGAAGTGCTGGTGGACCTGTTCGCCTTCCACCCCGCTGACTACGCGATCCTGGGCGGAAGCTGGGGCGTGGAAGGCGACGGCCCCTATTGGCCGGGCGCGCGGAGCGTCCACCACAACGTCATCGTGGCCGGAGCCGACACGGTGGCCGTGGACTCGGTGGGCGCTTCGGTGATGGGGTTTGACCCGGTCAACATCCGCCACCTGCCGCTGGCCGCCGACAAAGGCTTCGGGATCTGGGCGCCGGAGTCGATCTGGACCCGCGGCAATACGACCGGGGAAGCGCGGCGGATGTTTCGCAAACCCAAGGGGTAGGGCGGGCTTGCGCCATGTTCGGCCCCAGCGGCGCCCCAATGACGGCCCGCCTCATCGTACCCCAGCATGCGTCTAACGACTAGGCATCACCCGCCGCCCGGTTTTTGGGCGGCCGGTACATGCCTTGGTTAGGCACTACCATCCCTCTCATTCTCGGTGCGGCTGACGCGACTGACCCAATAACCTGGCCGACGGCTATGATGAGCCACCGCGAGTATGAGTAAGCCATCCTTCTCAATCGTGTAGATCAGCGAGCAGCGGAACTTCCGGAGTACGCGCTTGCGGATGCGGGGCAAAATCTCCGCCGCGGATTCCGGGAACTGTGCGATCAGGTTTTCACCCGCCGAACCTCATCGAAGAAACGTCGTCCGAGCCCATTAGCTCGAAGTTCGAGGTAGCCGATCTCACTGAGCAACTCGTCCTCGGCAGCCTCGTGGTACTTAACGGGCTTCACCGGAACAGTCTTTCCGCCTTCTTCACTACCTCTTCCGCTGAAACTGCCCTGGCGCGACCTGCGCGATATTCCTCCAAGCGCCTTTGCGCCTCCTCTGCCCACAGGCGCTCCGCCTCTTCCTCGCTCAGTTCCTCCAGGCTAGCCAGAAGTCTTTGCGCCAGGGCCGCACGATCATGAGCGCCCAGGCTCAGGGCGTTCTTGAAGACCTCCGCCGGGTCTGACATCGTGACCTCCACGCCCATTGTATCTGGTCGGGGTCCGTCACGGCTAACGACTTGGCACTTCACTACGTACTCCTTTCGCGTTGCTCCAACCGGCTCACCGGAGCGCATAACTCATAATTCCGGTCGGCGTAACACGGCGAGACTATCTTATTGATGCTCTTGCGCTGCCGGGCGATTTGCTCCAGGCGCTTGTAAACAGGGGCGTCGAAATACTGTTCGGCGCATCGAGTGCAGACCCAGGCCGGAACCCGATCCACGTAGATGGTCTGACCCCGAAACGGAGGTGTTCCACCTTGCCTTGGCAGAATCGCAGTCCAATAAAGCCCCGTAGCGAGGGAGCGATGAACGCGCCTACCGCAGCGGCGCGGCGGCCTCGCGCATGGCGGCGAACAGCTCTGCGGTCAGGTCGAACCCCAGCACGCGGGCCATGATCTGGCTCCAGCCGTGGAGAAAGTATTCCCAGCCATCGACCGCCTGGAGGCCCTGGGCGCGAGCGTAGTCGAGAAACCGCAGCTCGCCGCGGTAATTGAAATCCCAAGCGACCGCCTGGCGGGGAAAACGGGCTTGCGGGGTGATGGGGGAGCCGGGGCGGTCCTTGCCCATGCCGGTGGCGTTGACGATGAGTGAGCCGGGGGGCATGGCCCCGAGCAAGCGATCGTTCTCGGCGGGACCGGAGACGCGGGTCAGGCGGGCGGGCGTGAGATCACGGACCTGCTCGAGGCGCACTTCCGAAATGTCGGTGAGGATCACCCGAGCCGGTTGATACTGGCGATACAAATGAACGGCGAGGGCGACGGCCGCACCGCCGGCGCCGAGGATCAGGGCATGGCCGGAGAACGGACCGATGGCCCGCAGCGCGAGGCCGGCCGTCAACGTGTCGACCGCGAGGCCGGTGAGCCGCTCGCCGCGATGGACGATGCAACTGACCTCGCCCAGCCTTTCAGCGTCGGCGTCGAAATCGGTGAACAGGTCCCGAGCGTGGTCGTAGATCTGCACCTTGTGGGTGGTGACCAGCGCCCCCATGGCGTCCGGGTCGCCACGGATCTCCTCGACCACGGCGCGATATTGTTCCCGCGAGCCGCCGACGGGGATATCGGCGCCCACGAGATCGGCGGCCGGCCGGCCCGCACGCTGCGCCCAGCGGGGGAACACCCGGTGAATCGACGACGCCCCGGTCGTCACGCCGATGAAATACATTTTCACGCGAGTTTCAGGAGCAAATCGGCGAGTTGCTGGGGCGCGGTGACGGGAGCGCAGTGGCCGGTGGCCATCTCGAAGTAGCGCCAGCCGCCGGCTTTCGCTTTGGCGACGGAGGACTCAAACAGTCCCAGCGCCGGCTCGCGGCAATAGATGAAGGTGCGGGGCAGGGCGGCGGCTTTGGCGCTGGCCAGCCGCACCGGTTGCAGGAACGTCTGGAGCGACTGCGGCCGGAACAGCGACTCCATCCATCGCACATCGGGCTCTTCGTAAACGTGAATCCATTGAGGAGGCATGGGCGGCATTTTCCAACCGTCGCCCTTTTCCCGCGCTCGTTCCTCGAAGCTCGCCGCCGTGCCCGGCCCGATCAGGTCGGTCGCGCACTCCCCGTCCGAAGGAGCCCATGCGTCCAGGTAGACCAACTGCGCCAGTCGCTCGGCGGCCAGTTCGGCGGCGGCGGTGATGACCATCCCGCCGTAGCTGTGACCCAGCAGGATCACGCCGCGCAGGTCCTCGAACTCGAGTACGCCCGCCACATCCTGAGCATGGGTATCGAGGTTGACCGCCGGGCTGTTGAGGTGCGCCCGCTCGCCCAGGCCGGTGAGCGTGGGCGTGAATACCTCGTGGCCGGCCCGGCGCAGCAGGGGAGTGACGCGGCGCCAGATCCAGCCGCCGGCCCAGCCGCCGTGGACGAGAACGAAGGTGGCCATGGGTCAGAGCTTGGTTCCCGCGAGCGGCAGGTTGTCGCGCACCAGCTCCGCGTTGATCAGCTCGGAATTGACCGCCGCCACGGCCGGATTTTGTAGCACCCAGAGGTAGGCTTTCTGCGGGATCTTCAGGCCGCCGGGCACCGCCTTTTGGATCAGGGCCTGGCGGGCCGGATCGTCGGGGATGCGGGGTGAGCGGCCGTTCCACACCGGCCGCGCCACCTTCATGGCGATCACCCCGAAATTGGCGCGCCGGGCGCGCTCGAGCACGTGGTCCACGTAGGCATGGTTGCAAATGTTGTAGGCGATCATGGCCACCGAGTAGACCCTGGCGTCGAGGGCCGCCTGCAAGACGCCTGCCGGGTCGGTGTGGGCCGAAACGCCCAGATGCCGCGCCTTGCCGGCCTTCTTCAGCTTTTCAAAGGCTTCAAAGATCTCCGGGAAGTGCAAGACCTCGTGCGGCGTGTTGGCCCCGTGAGGGCAGTGCAGGACGTCCACGTGGTCGGTCCCGAGCCGGGTGAGGCTCTCGTCCACCGATTGCAGGATCAGGTCGTGGTAGTTCTTACGCCGGTCGATCTTGTGGCTGTAACGGCGCTCCATCACGTTGGCAAGGGACGCCGCCTCCAGCTCCCGCCGCTGCCCGGCAAAGTAGTTCAGGAAATAGTCTGCGGCGTCAGCCTTGCGGGCTTCGATCTCGTCGCGCGCCTCGGCCCGGAGCTTCTTCTTTTCGGTGTCGTCGAGGCTCTCGAACACCTGCTCGTAGAGCCGGTTGCGGTTGTCGTCCCACAGGCTCACTTTGGTGGCCAGGAACACCCGGTCGCGCTTCGAGCCGGCGATCACCGGCTTGTAGCCTTGCTCGCTCAAGCCGCGGCCGTACGCGGGCGCGGTGTCGAGGTAGTTGAGGCCCATGTCGATGGCCAGCTCGACGTGCTGGTTATTGGTGGGCGCAATCGTGTTCCCGCCGCAGATGACCTCGGAGATCATGTAATTGGTGCGACCGAGGCGCCGGTAGGCCATCCGCGATTGCCGGTTGCGCCACTCGCCCTGGTCGGTTTCCCTGGCCGCATGGGCCTTGCGGGCGAGCGCAGCGGCGAGGCCAGCGCCCAGAAACTCGCGGCGGTTGGTTGTCATGCAGCGATTCTACTACAGATAAAACAGACTCAGCCGGGGCAATCCGGCGGCATCCATCACCCGCCGGTCGAGGTATTGTTTTTCGAGCAGGACGAGCTGGTCGGCGGTCATCTTGCGGCGGTAGGGGGCGAGCTGGCGCTCCATCTCCCGGCGGGCCTCGAGCAGTTCCTCCTCCGTGCAAGCCTGGGTGGCGGCGGCCCGGATCCGCTCTTCGAGCACGGTGAGCCGCTGCTCGAGGGCCTCCAGGTCCCGCTGCTCCGGGCCGGCAAGCTGTTCGAGCGATTCGGCCGCCTCGAGATAGATCGGGGCCTGGGCAGGCGCGGCGGACCCGGCGGCGGTGCGAAGTTGCGCGGCGTTGCGGCGGAAGTATTCGGCCAGCTCATCGGGGGCAAACACCGGGGCGGGGGCGGGCGCCGTCGCTTCGGGATCTGATTCGCGCGCGGCCGACAGCACCTCCTGGGCGCAGTAGGCGAGCGAGTTCACCATCTTGATCCGGTGCTTGCGCGTATTCCACTTCTCAAAAGTGCGGTCGATGCCCTTGAGCGCCGCCTCCAGCGGCACCCCGCTCTCCTTCCAGGTCTCGATCAGCGCCCAGTCGAGCGGCGAGAGCAGAAACAGCCCCGTGCCGCGCGCCCTCTGAAAATGCTCCTCGATTTCGGTGAAATAGTTGAAGTAGTTCAGCGGTTTTTTTCCCAGATGATGCGCAGGCCGTCCAGGGTCAGGTTCTCGTCCACGCTCTGGATGTGGCGCGAGGACTTGGCCATTATTTGGGCCTGGCCGCCGGTGGCCACACACTTCGTCTCCGGCCCCAGCACTTCTTTCATTCGGGCAACGATCCCATCCACCAGCGCCAGCGCGCCGTAGAACAGTCCCGACTGGATGCAGGCCACCGTGTTGGTGCCGATGAGCTTGACCGGCTCGCGCAGGTCGACGCGCGGCAGCCGGGCCGTGCGGCTGAACAGCGCTTCGGCCGAAATGGTGATACCGGGACAGATGATTCCGCCGATATACTCGCCGCGCGCCGAGATGGCGTCGAAGGTGATGGCCGTGCCCAGGTCCACCACCACGCACGGGCCTCCGTACTTGTGGAAGGCAGCCACGCCGTTGACGATGCGGTCGGCGCCGACCTCAGAGGGATTATCGACCAGCACCGCCAGGCCGGTCTTCACGCCGGGACCCACGAACAGCGGCTTGGCGTGGAAGTATCGCACCGCCATCTCTTCCAGCATGGAATCGAGCGGCGGGACCACCGAGGCGATCACGATGCCGTGGATCTGCCCGATGTCGAGCCCGGCCAGCGCAAACAGGTTGCGCGACAGGATGCCCCACCCGTCGGCGGTCTGCGCCGGATCGGTCTTAAGCCGCCAGTGTCCGACCAGCTCTTTTTCGCGATACACGCCCAGGGTGATGTTGGTATTCCCGACGTCGAGGGCCAAGAGCATATCAGTCCGTCGCCGGCCGCACGCTGCCCGCCAGAATCGGGGCCACGCTGCCGTCGTCCCGCTCGAGCAGCAGGGTCCCCGCGGAGGTGATCCCGGTGGTCCGCCCCGAGGTCTCCACCGTCCCGTTCACCACCACCACGCGCTTCCCCGCAGCGTAACTCGAAGCGCGTGTAAACAATTCTACGATGGCCGGCGCGTCGCGTTCGACCAAAATCTGGAGATAGCGGTCCGTTTCTTTCAGGATCTCGATGAGCAGGGCCTCGCGCGAGTATTCGCAGCCGGTTTCCAGGCGCAGCGAGGTGGCCGTCGCCGCCAGTTGGGCTGGAAAGGCGGCGTGGTTTACGTTCACCCCGATCCCGGCCAGGATGTAGCGCACCCGCTCGCCCTCGGCGGCCAGCTCGGTGAGAATCCCGCAGCACTTGCGCTCGCCGAGCAACACGTCGTTGGGCCAGCGAAGGTCGCAGGGCCGCGACGTAACACGGTGGATGGCGCGGCCGGCGGCCAGACCCAGCGCCAGCGTGACCACGGAGACCTGGGCAGCCTCGAGCGGCGGGCGCAGGATTAGAGAAAAGTACAGCCCCGCTTCCGGCTCGGAGTGCCAGGAACGCCCCAGGCGGCCGCGGCCGGCGGTCTGCTCCTCGGCCAGCACCACCGCGCCCCCCGGCTCGCCGGCTTCGGCGAGTTCAGCCGCCCGCCGCATGGTGGTGTCAATCGAGGCGTAGTAGTGGATCGGGCGACCCAGGTCCGCAAGCAGCGAGAGATCGAGCATTATGGCCACACCAGCCGTCACACCACGCGAAAGCTCAAGTCCGCCGCGGGCGCGGAATGGGTGAGCGCCCCGGCGGACACGAAATCGACGCCGGTCTCCGCGTAGGCCCGCACCGTCTCGAGCGTGACGCCTCCGGAAACTTCAACGCGGGCCCGGCCCGCGATGCGCCGTACCGCGCGGGCCACTTCGTCCACCGAAAAATTGTCAAGCAGCAGATGATCGGCCCCGCAGGCGAGAGCCTCGTCCAGTTCGGCCTGGGTCCGGACCTCCACCTCGACTGGCTGGCCGCTCCGCCGCGCTCGCTCGATGGCTTGGCGGATTCCGCCGGCGGCGGCGATGTGGTTGTTCTTGATCAGAATGGCGTCAAACAGTCCGAAGCGGTGATTGGTGGCGCCGCCGGCAGCGACCGCCAGCTTCTCCAATCGCCGTAGCCCCGGGGTCGTCTTGCGGGTGTCGAGTACCTGGCACCGGGTTCCCCTGACTGCTTCTGAGAATCGGCGCGCGAGGGTCGCCACGCCGCTCAACCGCTGCAAGAAATTCAGCGCCACGCGCTCAGCCGTCAGCAGTGTGCGGAGGCGGCCTTCGACCCGCGCGATCACTTCGTTCTCCGGCGCCGCCTCACCGCTCGCATGCAAGATCTGAAGCCGATCCACGCCTCCCAGCTCGTCGTAAATCTGGGGCAGCAGCTCGACGCCCGCCACCACCAGCTCCTCGCGGGCGAGGAAGATCCCTTGGCCGCGGCTCTCGGCCGGCACACAGGCCTCGGTGGTGATGTCTCCCGCGCCGATGTCTTCGGCCAGCGCCGAGCGGA
Source organism: Acidobacteriota bacterium (assembly GCA_016201195.1). Lineage (GTDB taxonomy): Bacteria > Acidobacteriota > Terriglobia > Bryobacterales > JACQDG01 > JACQDI01. Next base: position 7,180 of record JACQDI010000534.1, read on the forward strand.
TCACCTTGCTTATGTCGGGGTGGTGCCACATAGGCGCTAACGTAACCATGCCGGTCAGGTCGAATTTGTGGCGCACGCACTCTTGCGTGCCGCCTCGACACTCCTGTCGAGGCGTCGGGCCGCGCGTCGAGACGAGTCTCGACGCGGCAGACACGAGTGTCTGCGCCACAAGATTGGGCCGAAATACTCTAACTTAGCGCTCATAGGATGACGCCAGTCCATTTACATCCGTTCCAGGGTCTGGCCGAGCTTGGCGATCTGGGTGTCGTACTGGACGAGCTTCTGGCGGATCGACTCGATGACCGCCGCCGGCGCCTTGTTGAGGAACTCCTGGTTCTCGAGCTGCCGGGCCGAAGAGTCGCGGACTTTCTCAAGCTGGGCTTTCTCCTTGGCCAGCTTCTGGCGGCGCGCCTCGACCTCCGCCGCCGGCGCCCGCAGCACCAGGTCGAAATCGTTGGTTGAGACGCCGGTCGAATCCGTCTGCGGCGCGGCGCCCTCGACCACCTCCAGTTTCACATTGGCCAGCTTCACAATGACGTCCTGGCTCGCCCGCGCGACCTCCAGCGCCATGCTCCGCGAAAACAAGGCGCCTTCCACCTGCTGCTTCTGGTCGAGCTTCATTTCCGCCCGCAGGTTGCGCGCGGCGGTGATGATCGCTTGCAGCACGCTCACCTGCCGCTCGGCG
>JACQDI010000113.1 GCA_016201195.1 Acidobacteriota bacterium
CATGGCGGTGGCGGTGGGGTTCTCTGCCTACTTTAATGACATATTGGACAGCGTGTTCGGGATCCACCTGCCGGAGAAGCTGTCGAACCCGCCCATCGTGGCCGGGGCGTACACGGGCAACTGGTTCAACCTGCCGGCGCTGCTGATCCTGCTGGCGCTGACCGTGGTGCTGGTGCGCGGGGTGAAGGAGAGCGCCGAGGCCAACAACGTGATGGTCGGGATCAAGGTGCTGGCCATCCTGATTTTTGTTTTCGGCGCGGCGCGCGCAGTGAAGGCGGAAAACTGGCGGCCGTTTTTTCCCAACGGGTTCCAGGGGGTGCTGACCGGGGCGGCGATCGTGTTTTTCACCTACATCGGTTTCGACTCGGTTTCGACCGCCGCCGAGGAATGCCGCCGGCCGCAGCGGGACCTGCCGATCGGCATCATCGTCACGCTGATTTTGTGCGCGCTGCTCTACATGTCCGTGGCGCTGGTGCTGACCGGGATCATGAACTGGCGCGAGCTGAACAACGCGGCGCCGGTGGCCAACGCACTGAAGGCGCTGGGTATGGACCAGGTGCGCCAGGCGGTGGGCGTGGGGGCGATCACCGGGATGATCTCGTCGCTGATGGTGTTTCAGTACGGGCAGGCGCGGATCTGGTTCGCCATGTCGCGGGACGGGCTGCTGCCGCCGGTGTTTTCCGCGGTGCATCCCCGGTTCCGCACGCCGCACGTGAGCACGTGGATCGCCGGCTTCGCAGTGGGAATTCCGGCGGGGGTCTGGGACATCGGGACGTTCGCCGATTTGTCGAACATCGGGACGCTATTCGCGTTCGTGGTGGTGTCGGCCGGGGTGATCGTGCTGCGGCGCCAGCAGCCGGAGCGGCGGCGGGGGTTCCGCGTGCCGTGGGTGCCGTGGATGCCGCTGCTGTCAATCGCCTCGTGCGCGGTGCTCATGGCCAGCTTGCCGCTCGAGACGTGGATCCGGTTCTTTGTGTGGCTGGCAATCGGGCTGGTGATCTATTTCGTTTTTGGGAAGAAGCACAGCGAGTTTGCGGGCGCAGGCAGTAGACAGTAGACAGTTATCCTGCGGCGAACTTGGAGCGGGTGTAGAGGACGCGGAAGCCGTGGCGCTCGGCGTTGCGATGGGAGGCGGTTCCGGGCTGGGCCATGGTGACGGCGAGGTCGCAGCCGGCGGCGAGGGCGAACTCCAGGCGGCTGTGGAACAGGGCGCTTTGTACGCCGCGGTTGCGGTATTCGGGAAGGGTGCCGGCGCCGGCTATCTGGGCTACGCCATCGTGGATCAGCAGGCCGCCGCAGCCGGCGGGTTGGCCGTCCAGAAACGCCAGGAAGCAGACGCTGTTCGGGTTGTGAAAGGCGGGCTCGAACATGGCGCGGAGTGAGGCATCGATCTCCTGGTGCTCGAAGTAGCAACGGGCCATTACGTGGACCCAGGTGTCCACCTCGTCCGGGGGCGCCCGGCGGACCCCGACGGCGGAGGGCGGCGGGGGGTCGAGGGCGGCGCGTGAGAGGGACTGCGCGAGCACGTTGCTCCACTCGATGACGCGATAGCCGCGGCGGCCGAGCAACTCGAGCAGAGATGGGCCGGCCAGGGGGCAGACCTCGATTTCGGTGCGGGCGCCGCGGCTGCGGAAAAAGGATTCCAGCTCCTCGAAATGCTGCTCGGTGACAGGGCCCTCGAGGCCCAGGGCCATGGCCTGGGTGACGGGCGAGCCGACGCCGGCGTAGACGGCGCAGCCGCCAGCGATCTCCAGGGCCGCGGCGCCCAAATCCGGGTGCAGGCGGGCAAGGACGCGGGCGTACTCGAGGCCGCCGCGGGCGTCGGCGGTCTCAATGCGGCGGGCGAGATCCAGGTCACTGAACAGCACAGCTTAGTCTACAGATCATACACTCGGCCGCGCCACTCGATTTTCCGCTGAAACAGGGAAGCGAGAAAGACATAAAGCCAGATCCAGGTGGCGGCGGGGGTGAGCCAGGCGTAGATCCAGCCGTGGCGGTCGAGCCAGGGAGCGTGGCCGGGAAACATAAGGCGGGCGGCGCGGCGGCGCAACTCGCCGCGCCAGCCGGGGACGACGGCCAGCAGGAGGATTGGAAGCGACCACCAGCGGCCGGCGAGGATCATGAGCGCGCCGGCGGCCATGGCGGCGCAGTAGACGATGTGGGCGGCGAAGCCGAGCCACCACAGGCGCGGGGCGCAGGTGCGGGTAATGGTCATCTGGCGGATGGCCCAGGCGAGGAATCGAGCAGCGGTGCATTCGCCGGCGCTCGAGACCATGGCGCGCGGGGTGAAACGGATTTGGAGCCCGGCGGCGCGGACGGCCTGGGTAAGGCGGTAGTCGTCGCTGATCGACCCGAGCCAGAAATCGGCGACACGCGTGGATTGGAAGGTCTCGCGCCGCAGGGCCATGGCGCCGCCCCAGGCGAAGGGCTCCCGGCCGGTCCCGAAGGCGCCGGCGATGGTGGAGTTCCACACGCTGCGCATCAGGGGCCAGAAGCCGGTGCGTTCTGGAAAGTACCAGCGATATCCTGTGGCGGCGCCGGCGGCGGGATCGGTGAGCGGGGCGACCAGGGCGCGCAGCCAGCCGGTCTCGACGCGCCCATCGGAGTCGGCGAAGGCGAGGACCTTGCTCGCGGCCCGGGCCTGGGCGACGGCGGCCAGGAGATTGCCGATTTTCTCGCTGGTGCGGGGCGGCTCCGGTCCGGCGACGATCAGCCGGGCGGCGGGGGGAATCGACTCGAGCGCCGGGTCGGTGGGGTCGCGAACTGTGACCAGCAGCTCGAAGTCGGGGTAGTCTTGGGCGGCGAGCGAGCGCAGGTTTTCGGCGAGACCCTCCTCGCGCCCCTTGACAGGGACGATCAGGGTGACGGGAGGGGTCCACTGCTCTGGTGCGGCTTTCATTCCCGCGAGAACGGAGCGAAGGTGGCGGCTTCCGGCGCGCAACGAGAAAAGGCCCAGCAGGACAGCGACGGAGGAGAAGAACCAGTACAGACCCAGCAGCACTGAGCGAGTCTAACACTGATTTGGGTGATTTCTTTGATTTGGTGATTTGGTGATTTGGCTTTGCTATCCTGAAATAGCATCAAGGGGTGCCGCTCTTGTTTGGCCGACACAAGAAGAAGGTCATATTCCTCTTCGCGCTGGCCGACGTGATCCTCACGATCCTGACCTTCGAGGCCGCCTACCAGCTTCGCGTCTACCTGCCGCTGCAACGCGTGTTTTTCATGGAAGTGCCGGTGAAGGCGCTGGTGCTGGCGGCGGCCCTGGCGGCGTGGATCGGGATGGGGGTCCTGCTGCGTGTTTACGAGCGGCTGGAGACGGGGGAGCGCCGCACGGCTCTGAACGATTCGTTCAAGCAGGCCGCGGCCGCGCTGCTGCTGCTGGTGGGGTTTCTGTTCCTGCTGAAGCTGGACATCAGCCGCGCCTTTATCGCCCTGTTCGGGGCGCTCAACCTGCTGGCTGCGGTGGTGTACCGGGTGAGCGCGCGGTCGCTCCGGGGCTACTTGCGGCGGCAACTGGGGGCGGTGTCGCAATTGCTGGTGGTGGGGACCGGGCCGGCAGCGCGGCAGATGGGACGCGCCATCGAGGAAGCCGAGCCTTACGGCATTCAGTTGCTGGCGTTCGTGGAGGAAGGCGACCAGGGGCCGGCGGAGATCGGCTTGGGCAGAACCTACCCGGTGCGGCGCCTGGAGGAGCTGCCCGGTCTGCTGCGCACCCACGTGATCGACGAGATCATCTTCGCCGTGGACCGCGAGAGGCTGCCGGGACTGGAGAGCATTTTCCTGCTGTGCGACGAGGAGGGGGTGCGGACGCGGATGCTGGTGAACTTTTTCCCCCACGTCAACAGCGAAGTGTATTTGGACCAGTTTGGCAGCTTCTCGCTGCTCACCTTTGCCGCCACGCCTCATGACGAGATCCGGCTGGCGATCAAGCGCATCCTCGATTTCACGCTGGCGCTGGCGACGCTGCTGGTGGTAGCGCTGCCGCTGACGTTTTTCGCGCTGCTGGTGAAGCTGACCTCGCGGGGACCGGCCATTTTCAAGCAGGTGCGGTGCGGGCTCAACGGGCGGCGGTTCACCTTTTACAAGCTGCGCTCGATGTGCCAGGACGCGGAGGCGCGCAAGGCCGAGCTGGTCGCACTCAACGAGCGGGACGGGCCGGTGTTCAAGATGTCGAAAGACCCGCGACTCACCCCGATCGGACGCTACTTGCGCCTCTTCTCGATCGACGAGTGGCCGCAGTTGTGGAACGTGCTGAGAGGCGACATGTCGTTCGTCGGGCCGCGGCCGGCGGTGCCGGAGGAGGTGGAGCAGTACCAAGGCTGGCAGCGGCGGCGGCTGCGCATGAAACCGGGACTGACCTGTCTGTGGGTGCTCCAGGGTCGCGACCATCTGGATTTTGAGAACTGGATGCGCCTCGATATGCAGTACATCGACAACTGGA
>JACQDI010000459.1 GCA_016201195.1 Acidobacteriota bacterium
CCGGCGTTGCGGGCGGCCAGGATCTTCTCCCATATCGCGTCCAGTTCCGTGGTCGGGAAACCCTCTCCCTCATGTATCGTAATACGGAAGGGGCAAGCCAGAGGCTTACCCTGCCAAGGAGGCGCTCTCATGCTGAAGGAGTTCAAGGAATTTGCCGTTCGCGGAAACGTGCTCGACATGGCCGTCGGCATCATCATCGGGGCCGCGTTTGGCAAGATTGTAACCTCGTTTGTCAACGATATTCTGATGCCGCCGATCGGGCTGCTGTTAGGCAAGGTCGATTTCACGAACCTATTCGTGCAGCTCACCTCGCCGCGCTACGGGACCCTCGCCGAGGCCAAGAAGGCCGGCGCAGCGACGATCAATTACGGAGTCTTCCTGAACACAGTCCTCGACTTCCTAATCGTGGCGTTCGCCATCTTCCTGCTCATCAAACAGATCAACCGTCTCAAGCGACAGGCCGAGGCGCCGCCCGCCGAGCCTGCCAGCAAGGACTGCCCCTATTGCCGGTCGAGCATTCCGATCAAGGCCATCCGCTGCGCCCACTGCACGTCGAACGTGGGGTAAGGCCAGAAAGCCACAGAGACACAGAGGACAAGGAGAATGAATCGTTTTTCTCGGTGTTCTCTGTGTCTCTGTGGCTTTCTGGCTCTGCCTGTGCTTTAATCCGGTTATGCCATCCAAGGATCGCCGAAAGTTTCTCCGCGGCCTGGCAACGCTGGGCGGCGCAGCCGCCACTGTGGGCGCCGCGTCCGCTCAGCAAGGAGCCGAAGGCAACCCCTTCCGCTTTTTGCCATCCTACGCCCGGGCGCAGAACTATCGCTCGCTCAAACAGTCGTCCTACGACCGCAAGGGGGGCAACGCCGACCGTTACCAGATCCGCGCTGGCGGAACCCAGGAGGTGTTCAACGCCAAGGGCCCCGGCGCCATCACGCACATCTGGTTCACCATCGCCGCCCCCGGCCTCCACCACCTCAAGGAGATCGTGCTGCGCGCCTGGTGGGACGACGAGCCGAAGCCGAGTATCGAATCTCCGGTGGGCGACTTCTTCGGCCTTAACCTCGGCCAGTATTTCGTCTACCAGTCGGCGTTCCTGAACTGCTCTTCGATCAAGGCATTGAACTGCTACCTGGCGATGCCTTTTCGGCGCAGCGGCCGCCTTGCCGTCACCAACGAGGGCAAGCAGATGGTGAACGCGTTCTACGTGAACATCGACTACATTCAGGCTCCTGCCCTCCCCGACGACGCGCTCTACCTGCACGCGCAGTACCGCCAGGCGGCGCCCAACGTGCCCACCACCAATGACTGGCAAACCAACGGCGATGCCAACCGCCTGCTCAACCCCGACGGCAAGCAGAACTACGTCTACTGCGAGGCCCGCGGACGCGGCCACCTGATGGGGGTGACGCTGGGCATCCTCCAGAACCAGGAATTCTGGGCCGGCGAAGGCGACGACATGATCTTCATCGATGACGAGACGACACCGGCCATCATCGGCACCGGCTCAGAGGATTACTTCCTCGGCGCCTGGGACTTCGGCGGGCGGGACGGCGCCCTGCCCTTCGCCCATCTTTACAACGGCGCGCCCTTCATGACCGCAGCCGAGCGCACCGGCGGGCGCTACTGCCTCTACCGCTGGCACGGCGACAATCCGGTGACCTTCACCCGCTATCTGCGCCACACCATGGAGCATGGCCACGCGAACCATCGCGCCGACAATTTCTACTCGTGCTGCTACTGGTACCAGACCGAGCCCCACGCCGACTTCCCCGCCCTGCCGCCGGTCGAGCAGCGCATTCCAGTGATTCACAAGGTACCGGGCCCGGGGGGAGCGATTTGAGGATTTGAGATCGGAGAAAGGAAAACTACATGAAACTCACGATTGCGCTGCTTTCGCTGCTGGGCCTGAGCACGGCCGCCGTTGCAGCGGACTTTGTTTACTGGCCGGCGGCGAAGCTGAAAGGCTTCCCCGCCGCGCTCAAGACCAAGGCTGCCGCCGACA
>JACQDI010000460.1 GCA_016201195.1 Acidobacteriota bacterium
GAGATTTTTCTAGCCTTTCTTTTCAAGCCGATGGAAGCCATGCGGGTGGATACGGTACTGCTCGATGTTAACCTGAATGTATAGTAAGGATTGACTTATCCTTGACGCAGGCTCTGTCGTGGTGGCAGACTAAACAACGTCTGCCGAGGAGCCGATATGTCACCAGTGGGAAGTACGGCAATGGCGCCGGACCCGAACGAGGGATATCTGCAGCAGGAGCGACAATTTCACTTTGAGTCGCTGGCTGTAGAGAGGTTTGGTTTCCGCACCAAAGGTGCGGCATTCCGAGCGCGCCTGAGCTTGCGGGCCGTCCTGGCTCTGACCGCCTCCACCTGCCTGTTGCTTGTCTTCCTGGGGGCCGGTCAGCGCTTCAGCGTCGTGGTCGGCCTAGCTCAGGCCTAGCTCTTTCCATCTTCTTCGGCGGGTAAAGATCAACCCACTGCCGAAGCTCATGATCACTGACGCGGAATCCGAAGCGGAAAAGCGCTTTCACGAACACAACAAGGAATTGCTTCGCGAGGAATTCCAATACCGCACCGAAGCCGCTAACGCTCGGGTGGGACGGGCTGCCGAGTTATTCATTACCGTCGCCGTCATGATCGAAGTGATAGTCGGGCTTGTCCATCCTGCCTTGTGCGCGCTCTTTGCGATATTATTAGGAGCCGGGCTTGCAGCTTGCACCGTTGCGTTTCTCGCTTATATTCGGCAAGCGAAGGCGCCGTCCCGGAAGGAGTGGGATGAATACGAGCGCAAGCTCACGCTCTCAAGGGCTGTGGCACCTTTGGTCGGAGGACAGTTTTGCCTCATTGCGGGAGGATCATGTTCAGAATTCTGTTGCTCCTGGTTCCAGTTGCGCTGCTGGCTGCTGATGATCGCTCCGATCTGCTCAAACAGATGGACGCCAAGGCCGCGCACTTCGGCGAGGTCTCCCGCAAGATCTGGGAGTTCGCCGAGGTGGGCTACAAGGAAACAAAGAGCGCGGCGCTGCTGAAGGCCGAGTTGAAAGAAGCCGGGTTCGAGATTCAGGAGAACATCGGCGGCATCCCCACCGCCTTCGGCGCCCGCTGGGGGCAGGGCGGGCCGGTGATCGCCATCCTGGGTGAATACGACGCCCTGCCCGGACTTTCGCAGGAGGCGGCGCCCGAGAGGAAACCGCGGGTGGCCGGAGCGCCGGGCCACGGCTGCGGCCACAACCTGTTAGGCACAGCCTCCGCGTTCGCCGCCATCACCGTCAAGGAATACCTGGCTGCGCACAAGATGCCCGGCGCCATCCAGTTCTTCGGAACGCCGGCCGAGGAGGGCGGCGGCGGGAAGATCTACATGATCCGGGCCGGGGCGTTCCGCTCGACCGACGTGGTGCTCACCTGGCACCCGGGCAACCAGAACAGCGCCAGCCGGCGCAGCTCGCTCGCGAACATTTCCGCCAAGTTCCGCTTTTACGGGAAGCCGGCCCACGCCGCGGCTTCGCCCGAGAAAGGCCGCTCCGCCCTCGACGCGCTCTTGCTGATGAACCACGCCAGCGAGATGCTGCGCGAGCACATTCCCGAATCCACCCGCATTCACTACATCATCACCAACGGCGGCGCGGCCCCCAACGTGGTGCCCGACTTCGCCGAGGCCTACTACTACGCGCGGCATCCCGACATGCCCACCCTGGACGGCATCTGGGCGCGCCTGGTGAAATGCGCCGAGGCCGGCGCGCTGGCCACCGAAACGCGCATGGAGATGGAGTTTGTCAACAGCGTCTACAACGTGCTGCCCAACGACGCGCTCACCGTGCTGCTCGAGCGCAACCTGCGGAAGGTGGGCGGCGTGCAGTATTCGGCCGAGGAGCAGGCGTTCGCCGAAAAGCTGCGCCAGAGCTTCTCCACTCCAAACACCTCGCCGCTCGGAAGCCAGGAACAGATTGTCGCCCCCGAGGACGGCTACGACTCGGGCTCGACCGACGTGGGCGACGTGAGCTGGGCGCTGCCCACCGCCCAATTCCGCACGGCCACGTTCGTCCCCGGCGCGCCCGGCCATAGCTGGCAGTCGGCGGCCTGCGCCGGCTCGAGCATCGGCCGCAAGGGAATGGTGGTCGCCGCGAAGACCCTGGCCCTGACCGCGCTCGACCTTTACTCCGATCCCCAGCAGGTCGAGACTGCCCGGGCCAGCTTCAACAAGCGCCGCGCCGGCCACGAATACCGCTCCCGCATCCCGGCCGGCCAGAAGCCGCCCCTGAACTACCGCGACAAGTAATCAGAAGATCTGAGACTGCGCTTTTTGCTATCTCGACACCTGACCCGCCAGCCGCTCGAGGTTTCGGGCGGCGTCCGGGTGCATGGGATTTAACTGCACCGCCTGGCGATAGTGGACCAGAGCTTCGTCGCGCTTTCCTTCCGACTCCAGGCTGACCCCCAGATTATTGTGGGCGTCGGCATTGCGCGGATCGAGCAGCAGCGCCTGCCGGTAGTGCTCGACCGCCTCGCGCGGACGCCCCAGGGCGTCGAGCGCCACGCCCCAGTTGTTGTGTGCGTCGGCCAAGGTCGGCTTCAGCACCACAGCCTGCTCGTAGTGTGCGACGGCTTCCTCGAGCCGCCCTTGCTGCTGTAGCAGGTTGCCGAGATTGTAATGAGCGTCGGCGAAGCCCGGCTGTGCAGCGAGGGCCCGGCGGTAATGATCGACCGCCTGGTCGGTCCGGCCCAGGAGCGTGTAGCAGTTGGCCAGGTCGTTGTGGGCCGCAGCAAAAGTCGGCTCGACCTGGATAGCGCGCTCGAACTGCTGCACGGCCGCCTGCACGTCGCCATGCCTCTGGTGGGCATTCCCGAGGTTGTAAAGAGCGTGCGCGTCCGCCGGCTTGATTCGGAGTGCTTGCTCGAAATGCGGGATGGCTTCGTCCAGCCGGTTCTGCGCCGCCAGCGCTTCGCCCAGGTTGTTGTGGGCCACGACGGATTGAGGCGCGCCGGCCAGCGTGCGGGTCCACAGGCTCAGCGGATCGCGCCACACTGGGATTTGCTGCCCGGTCAGGACCGTCAGCCCCAGCACCGCCACCACCGCAGCCCCCGTGGCCACGCGGGGCGGCAACGCGCCGAGCGCGACCGCCACCAGCAGCGCGAAGCCCAGCGTGGCCAGGTAGGTGTGATGGTTGGCCACGAACTGCTGGGGGTCCACGCGGAAGATCGAGAGCACGGGCAAAAGGCTCACCACGTAGCAGATCCAGACCGCCGGCAGCGCGGGGAAGCGGCGCCCCAGCGCCGCGACCAGGGCGGTCACGGCGATCGCGACCGCCGCGCCGGCCACGACGCTGCCGGTCAATACATACTGCGGATAGAGCCCAAACGGCCAGACTGTCTTCCACAGGTAGAACGCCAGGCCGTAGAGCGACAGCCCCACCCGCAGCGAGGGGAGCACGGTTGCATGCTCGGCAAGACCCGAGACGCCGGCCGGTTGCAGGGCAACAGCGGCCAGGGCCGCCGCCGCGGCCAGCAGAAAATAGGGGATCTTCTCGCGCCACCGCGGCCCCCGGCGCAACGGGTAGACATCCAGCACCAGCAAGACTACCGGGAGACTAACCACGATCTCCTTCGAGAGCAGCGCCGCCGCAAACGCGGCCAGCGACAGCTTCACGCGCCGGCCCAAGTACGCCAGCACCGAGAGAAGGTAGAACAGGCCGGAGAGCACATCGCGCCGCTCGCTCACCCAAGCCACCGACTCCACCCGCAGCGGGTGCAGAGCAAACAGCAAGGCCGCCACGGCCGCCGTGAATACGCGCCCACCCGCCAGCCGCAACGCCACCAGATAGAAAAGCGCCGCGTTCGCCGCGTGTAATACGACGTTGGTCAGATGATATCCCTTCGGATCGAGGCCCCAGAGGGTGTAGTCGAAACCGAGCGACATCCAGGTGAGCGGATGATAGTGGCCCAGGTGAAATGTGGTCCACATCCACCGCAGATTGGAGGCCTCGAGGCCGCGGAAGCGCGTGTTGTTCAGAACGTTCTTGTCGTCGTCCCAGTTTACAAACTGGTTGTCGAGCGCGGGCCAGAACACGGCCAGCGTGAGGATGGCCAGCAGCAAGGGGACCGCGCGTTTCGGCACCACCGTATTGTAGCGCCGCATCGATGGGCAAATTTTACTCTTCGCCGGAGTGCACTTTTACACGGTTCGTGGAATCGGCCCGCGACTGCGCGCGAATCAACGCGCGTGCTAACAAAGGAGTTATTTGCGTTCAGTCGCGTTATTTGCGGCCTTTCAACGGCTGGCCAACAAATTGCCAAGCGCACGGGCTATTTTCGAAGGAGGAGGCATCAAGAGGTACTGGAAGAGCGGGGCGTGAACTACGCCATCCGCATCCCGGCCAACGAGAACCTGGAACGAGACATCGCCGAGCTGCTGCCGCGTCCGGTGGGCAGACCCAGTATCAGGCCCTTGGTCGAGTACAAGGGCTTTCTCTACCGGGCGGCGAGTTGGAACCAGGCCCGCCGGGTGGTGGCCAAGGCGGAGCATCACCAGGGCGAGTTGTTCCCACGAGTGGGCTTCATCGTCACGAACCTAAGTCTGCCGAGCCGGGCGTTGGTGCGGTTCTACAACCGGCGGGGCACGGCCGAGCAGTGGATCAAGGAAGGCAAGCAAGCGACGCATTGGACCCGGCTGTCGTGTCATCGGTTCTGGGCCAATGAAGTGCGCTTGCAATTGAGCGTGC
>JACQDI010000527.1 GCA_016201195.1 Acidobacteriota bacterium
GCCAGCACCGGCATAGAATAAAGTTCGTACCGGCGCCCAGCAGGGATGCAGCAATAGAGCTGCCATACACGTGGCGATCGGTTGCCGGGATGCGGCTGCCGGCCCTCGAAATTCATACCGCAAGCCCCTCAGCGCGAGGCAGAGCGCCCGGCCGGCTCCACTCGGACCCCACGCAAGAAGGCCGCCGCCTCTTCGAGTACGCAGGGGTTCACGTAAATCCCCGAGCCGATCTCAAAGCCGGCGGGCGTAGCCAGGCGGGGCAGGATTTGAATGTGCCAAAGGTAGTAGGGCTTCGTCTCGTCCTCCACAGGGGCGGTGTGAACCACCAGATTGAAGTCCGGATTGTTCAGGCCGTAATAGAGGCGGGCAAGCGTTTCCCGCAGCACCGATGCGAGATCGTCGAGTTCTGGATCGGTGATGCGTCCAAGACAAGAGTTGTGTCGCAGCGGCGCCAGCCACGTTTCGAAAGGCGAACGGGACGCAAACGGTTCAAGAACCAGGAAGTGCTCCGATTCCCGCACTACCCGCTCGCCCGATTCCTTTTCCGTGTGGACGATATCGCAGTAAATGCACCGGCCGGTATCGTCGTAGTGCTGGGTCGCTACCTCGTACTTGCGGCGAATATGGGAGGGGATGATCGAGGTCGCAATCACCTGGCAGTGGGGATGTTCCAAAGACGTGCCGGCCGTCGGCCCGTGGTTCTTGAAGATCAACACCAGCTTTACGCGCCAGTCTTCCCGCAAAGCCCAGTACCGGTCCCGAAAAACAAGGAGCACCCGCTTGACCTCTTCGTGCTCCATCAGCGGCATAGGGCGGTCGTGATGCGGCGTTTCGATGATCACCTCGTGGTATCCGAATCCATCCATGCGGTGGTAAAGTGGGGCGATTTCCTGGCGGACGCCGCTGGCCTCGCTGGATAAGGCCGGAAACTTGTTGGGAACGACGCGAACCTCCCATGCCGCGCTTCGATAAGGAAAGCGCCAAAGCTCCGGCGGCGTTTTGTCTTCGCTGCCCGGACAAAACACGCAGCCGCTCACGGAGGCCCTCGGCGCCGAAGCCGGCCGCTGAAATTCATGGGGCCGTTTGGCCCGCTCCTTGGCGATAATCACCCACTCCTTGGTGGACGGATCTTGTCTGAGTTCGGGCATCGTTTCGCTTCGCTCCCCGGCACAAAGTGATCCTTTGCTCCGGCACCACTTCGCTCAGGTGAAGAATTGGTAAACAGCCTCTCGCGCGCCAATCTTCTCCAGGCACTGCCGAATGCGAGCCAGCAACCGGCCCAGCGGAATCTTGATCCCGCCGGGCAAGTCATTTTCATAGGTGGCCGCCGGGTCAATCAGGTGAACCAGAGTCTGCGAGCCGTCTGCGGACACTACGAGATGGAACGGGAGGAAAGCCGCTGCCGAGGTATCCATGACAACAGCTTGTAGCAGCAGCAGGGGACAGCACACGTGAAGAACTTTGCACGGCGTCAGATCGACGCCCAGTTCCTGACGGATCGTGCCGGAAATGTCTGTTTCCAGCGAAACCCTGAGGCCCTCGTCCCGTAGCGCCGTGCGGATTAGCTTGAGCGCCCTCTGGTAGGGCTCCTGGACAACATAAGTGCTCCTGATGGGCTCGTTCCTCATTTCTGGCTCACCATCTGTTCCCCATGCCGTTTATGCAATTCCAACGCCACCCCGGGTGGGCGGATCGGCCTGACACTTTCTCAGCGAACTAAGCCCGGACGGTTGACCTCGGCATCTCTATTTTTGGGGGCGCCGGCCGCCGGGCTCCAGCGGCCGCGCTCCATAGGACCTGACGGTCGGGCGGCGACGACCACCCTGGCCGTCCAATTTTTCCGAGGCCACTTGAAGAACGCTTTCCAGGTGGTTGACCGCCTCATTCAAGCCAGGCTTCAGGTCCGGGTGGATGATTTAGGCTAACGGCTCCAGCCGCGACCTCTGAAGCTTCAGCCGCTTCACGAGGGCTCTCACAAAGTCCTGCTCCTGCCGGCCGACGCGGACATCCCCCAGCTCCACGTGAAGCCTACTGAGCTGTCGCGTGTAGTTCGCTAGGGCGGTCTTGGTTTCAGCCGATTTCGCTTGTTCGATCGATGCCATGAGACGATCCAGCTCTGTGACCGCGCCCTCCAGGAATGTCGATAGTCGTTCGATCGAGGGCGCGGGCGGAGTAACCAGCCTCTTCTCGGCCGCAGACGGTTGAGAGAAAACCGGGGCAGCGGTCAAAACGAGCGCACAGAGAATCGTTGCTTTGCTTGGCATCGCAGTGTCTGCCAATTCACTGGCTCCCACCCGCAAGAGGCAATTGTCGTGCCATGGAGGGCAGAGTCCC
>JACQDI010000528.1 GCA_016201195.1 Acidobacteriota bacterium
AATAGTAGGCGAAGTGGCCGTTCTGCATGTCGAGCAGCGTCTGGCGGGCGCGGCCAACGATATCGGAGGTCGTTATCGGCTCCACGTCGCCGAAATGGTGGAACAGGTCGGAGCAGAACAGCGTCCGCTGTGTTTCCTCGAACAACACGCCGGCGTCCCAGCCGTGGGGGATGTGGGCCGTCGAGACGAAGCGGAAGCGGTGCTTGCCGGTGGCGAGCGCTTCGCCGGGCTCGAGCACGCGTGGCGGGCGAGCGGCGAAATCGTTCAGGTTGAGGATCGCGCCGAGAAAGTTGCTGGCGGCCTGCGCTTGCGGCGCCGACTCGAGCCAGAGATTCAACGCGCCGCATTCATCGCCCTCGAAGTGGCTAAAACTGATCCAGCGGAGGCGCGCCGGGTCGATGAGGCTGGCTACGGCCTCGCGCAGCTCGGGGAAGAAGCGCTTGTAGCCGGTGTGGAACAGCAGCGGCTCCTCGTCGCGGACGACAAAGTGGTTGAACTGCAGATTCACGTCCGGCATCAGGATCGAGATGCGGTAGACGTCCGGAGCGATTTCAGTGACTTTGGCCAAGCGGGCCTCCTTCCGCGGCGATTCGAACCAGTTTAATATACTACCGTGCGACGCTGGGATCAAGGATTTGCGGAAACTGATTTGCGGGAACTGACCAATTGAGAAATTGGAATGGGGGAACTGCACCCTGCCCGGTCTCCCCTCCTCAATTTTCTTAAGGGCTATCTGGCTTGAATCACCTGGGATTCTGGTCTAGAATAGATCCACCTGCTCTAGAGGAGGCGGGATGATGGTCAAATCCATTTTCACCCCAGTCGGTGTGCTCCTGTGCGCTCCCTTGCTTCTGTCTGGGGTGAGCGAGGAGAAACTGGGTCAGGATCTGTTCCGGGCGATCCGCAAGAACGACACCTCATCGGTGAAGGCTCTCGTACGCAAGGGGGCAAATGTCAATGCGAAGGAAAGCGACGGCTCAACAGCGCTGATGCATGCGGCTCTGAGTGCCGGACCGGAATGCTTGAAACTGCTGCTCGAGAAGGGGGCGGACCCCAACGCCCGGAACTCTGCCGGAGCGACGGCGCTGCTGTGGGGCATTTACGACATTCGAAAAGTCCGTTTGCTCTTGGAAAAGGGAGCGGATGTAAACGCCAGGTCCAAAGCCGGCAAGACACCGCTGCTTCTCGCCGCCAGCTATAGCGGGAACGCGGATACAGTGAAGCTGCTCCTGGATAAGGGCGCGGACATCGCCGCGAAAGACAATGGTGGCGCAACGGCCGTCATCCTGGCCGCGGAGAATAGCGACGGGGCGTGCCTGAGGGTTCTACTCGATGCAGGTGGAGACGTCAACGCGAAAACAGGTTTCGGCTTCAATGAGATTCAGTTCGGAACCGTGACCGCGGTTCGGGAGGAGATGATACGAGAGCGGCAGAAAGCGAACTTCGGTTACACTCCGTTGATGCTCGCAGCCGAAATGCAAAACCTGGAGGCTGTCAAGCTGCTGCTGGCCAGGGGCGCCGACGTAAACGCCAAGACAGGAGCGGGTGTTACGGCTCTGCACCTGGTGGCGAACAGGAACGCCCCGGAGATTATTCGAGCTCTGTTAGAAAAAGGCGCAGAGGTCAACCCGAAAGATGTTGAAGGCAATACACCCTTGATCATCGCGGCGGCTTCCGACGCCCTCAATGCGGAGGTTGTGAAGGCATTGATCGAGAAGGGCGCCGAGGTGAACTTCAAGGGGGTGGAGGGCCGGACGGCGCTGGCATGGGCCAGGAAACGAGGGGAGACCGAGATTGTGAAGTTGTTGAGGCAAGCCGGTGGTACGGAGTAAGCAGGGAGGATGACGAAATGCACACACGGAATTTAGCTCTGGTTCTGCTGTTGCTGGGAAGCAGCGCAGCGGCCGCTACCGACATCGAGCCTGCCGCCGTAAGGCAGGCCGTGGAGAAGAGCCTGAAGCTCCTGCAAGCGGCCGGTCCGCCGTTCTTCGACAAGTCGGGCTGCATTTCCTGCCACAATCAGTCGCTGCCTGCCATGGCGGTCGGCTTGGCGAGGGAGAGAGGTCTTTCCGTCAACGAGCCGGTGGCACGGCAAACGTTGAAAGCGACCCTGGCCGTACTAGGTCCGCATCGGCAGAACCTGCTTCAGGCCATCAACACGGTGCCCGACGCGCCGGAGGTGAGCAGCTACGCGATCCTGGGAATGGCTGCGGAGAAGCATCCGGCCGACAGGCTGACGGATGCGCTGGTACACGATCTGGCGCAGAAGCAGCGAGGGGATGGAAGCTGGCGCAACACCGATCGCCGCCCGCCGCTGGGATACAGTGACATTTCCGTGACCGCGATCACGCTGCGGGCCTTGCAGCTTTATCCGACGGAGGGCCGCAAGGAGGAATTTGAGAAGCGCGTCGGGCTCGCGCGGGCATGGCTGCTTTCCGCGGTTCCCAGGACGACGGAGGAAAGAGCGTTTCAGCTCCTGGGCTTGGGCTGGAGCAAGGCCGGTCAAGCCGACCTTCAGAAACGGGCAAAGCACCTCCTGGCGGAACAGCGGGCCGACGGCGGGTGGGCTCAGCTTCCGACACTCGAGAGCGACGCTTATGCCACGGGACAGGCGCTGGTGGCGCTGCACCAGGGGGCCGGCGTGCCGACGAGCGATACTGCCTACCAGCAAGGGGCCAGGTTTCTGCTGAAGACCCAGCTCCCCGATGGTTCCTGGCACGTGAAAACTCGCGCCATGGGCTTCCAACCGTACTTCGAAAGCGGGTTCCCTCACGGGCACGATCAGTGGATCTCGTCAGCGGGGAGCAGTTGGGCGGCGATGGCGCTGACGCTGACCGTGGAACCGAAGCGCTTAGCGGCACGGTAGTCCAAGGAGACAGGCAGTCAGGAGTCAGAATACACAGGATCATCGATCGGCAGCCGGCGCTTTTTCATCCAAGAGCAGACTCCACATTCGACATCACGACCACGCAAACCTTGGACTTG
>JACQDI010000114.1 GCA_016201195.1 Acidobacteriota bacterium
CAAGTACGCCAAGAAAAACCTCTTTGCTTCCTTTGCGTTCTTTGCGCCGTGGCGTGAGACCGTAGTGATCCGGTCTAAATTGCAAGACGGACCTGCATGCAGACGTTCATCGCCGGGGTGACCTCGCGGAAGACGGCGAGCATGGAGTCGACCAGCTCGGGGCCGGAGGTGCGGCGGACCTCTTTTTCCCGCATCGCGTAATAGAGCTGGAAGCCGGCCCAGTGGGTGCGGGGCGCGGCGTCGAGCAGGCGCCGGAGCTTCGCGACGCCGGGGAAATCGGGCCGAGAGAAATGCGCGGCGTCGGACTCCCAACTGCCGCCGTGGAGGAGGAAGCCCTCGCGGAGCAGGCGGTCGATTTCGCGTTCCATGGGGCCCTTGGGTTTGAGTGCGGCGAGGAGGCGGTGCCAGTCCCAGTCGGGGCGCAGTTCGCAGGAGCGGTAGTCGCGCGGCGCCTTTACGTAGCCGCGCTCCACCTGGAGACCGCACCGGAACAGCCGTTCCTCGGTCGAGATCATCAGAAAGAACTTCGAACAGCCGAAGCTCACCTGATTCGAGACGGGCTTGGCGGCGCGATTGGCGCGGGGCAGGTAGCCGATCCACTGCCAGTACATCCCGCGTCCCCAGCGCTCGGTGACAAAGGGCTGGGCGTGGCGCGCTTCGAGAGCGAGCTTGAGAATGCGGGTGATGCGTTCGTGGTCTTCGAGCTTGCCGACGCGGATCCCGCGGTCGAAATCCAGGAACTCGGGCCGGAAGCCGATGGGGTTAGGGGGCGGCATCTCCGGCTACCATCCTAACACGCGCCGGCCTATTCGAGTGCGGCCTGCAGCGTCATCTCGGCGCGGTTGCGGACCACGGTGAGGGGCACGCTCTTGCCGGAGCCCGCCCGGCGCAGGACGCGCAAGATGTCGCCGGGGTCGAAGACCTTGGAGTCATCCACCTTCACGATCACGTCGCCGGCCTTGAGACCCGCCTTCTCTGCGGCCGAGCCTTTGTTGACCGAGGTGACCAGGATACCGTCCTTGACGCCGAAGTAGTCGGCCAACTGGCCCTCGAGGGGCATGGCATTGACGCCGAGGGTGGGCCCGCGGCCGCGCCACACCAGGGGCTTGCGGCCGGCGACGGTGACCGCGAGCGTCTGGGTCGCGCCACTGCGGGAGACGAGCAGCTTGACCTGACGGTCGGGGGGCGTCTCGCGCACCAGGCGGCTGAACTGCGCGGTTCCTTCTACGCGCTGGCCGTTGAATTCGAGGATGACGTCGCCTTTGGCCAGCCCGGCTTTGGCGGCGGGGCCGTCGGGCTCCACGCTCTGCACCTCGACACCGCGCTCCTCGGCGAGACCCAGGGTCTTGGCTCGCTCGGCCGTAATTTCGTCAATGGTGATGCCGAGAAACCCGGGGCCGGCGCGGCGGGAGATGGCCACGCGGACGTCCCAAGGCTGGGCGAGCAGGGCGCCGGCGCCGAGCCATAGGGCGGAAAATAACAGTGGGAGTTTCATGCTGCAAACCTCCGAGCCGTTGGACGGGCAGGGAAGCGAAAGGTCACCGGGGCCAGGCGGATCGTAGATCGTGGAATGTGGATCGTGGGCGCGATGCACCCGAATCGTAAGTGGAATAACCGGTGTCAAATTCTCCGGAATTGTCCAGCCCATGAAACCGTTGACTTCGCTTGAGGTGGAGCGTAACATTCCGGCCCAAGGAGGCCCTTCCGATGATCGGCCAAACCCTTGGTCACTACCAGATTGAGGCTCAGCTCGGCGCCGGCGGCATGGGCGTCGTCTACCGGGCCACCGACGGCAAGCTCGGCCGCCAAGTGGCGATCAAGGTCCTGCCGGAGAACTTCGCCCGGGACCCCGAGCGTCTCGCGCGCTTTGAGCGTGAGGCGCGGCTGCTGGCGGCGCTGAATCATCCCAACATCGCCGCCATCCACGGTCTGGAAGAAGCGGACGGTGTCCACTACCTCGTGCTGGAACTGGTGCCGGGCAAGACCATGGAAGGCCCGCTCTCGCTGGAAGAAACCCTGAACGTCGCGCGCCAGATCGCCGAGGCCCTCGAAGCTGCCCATGACAAGGGCATCGTCCACCGGGATTTGAAGCCGGCCAACATCAAGATCACCCCGGAAGGCAAAGTCAAGGTGCTGGACTTCGGCCTGGCCAAGGCGATGCAGGGCGAGCCGTCGTCGGTCGGCCTGTCGCAGTCCCCGACCGTGTCGGCGGGCACTGAGGCCGGAGTGGTGATGGGCACGGCCGGCTACATGAGCCCGGAGCAGGCGCGGGGAGCGCATGTGGACAAGCGGGCCGACATCTGGGCGTTTGGCTGCGTGCTGTTTGAGGTGCTGGCAGGCCGGCGGGCCTTTCCCGGCGAGTCCTTCTCCGACTGTGTCGCGGCAGTATTGGCCAAGGAGCCGGACTGGAAGACGCTGCCGGCCTCGACGCCCCGCCACATCGATACTCTGTTGCGGCGCTGCTTGCAGAAGGACCCGCAGAAGCGGCTGCGGGACATGGGCGACGCGCGCCTGGAGTTGGAGGAACCATCCGTTGCCGTCTCACCTGCGTCGCCCCGTCGCTTTGGTCGCCCCCTTGCCTCCGTCGCCTTCGCCGCCGTGGGCGCAATCCTCGCCCTCGGCGTCACCTGGCTCGTCTGGGGCCGTGCCACCCAGACCCGCGCACCGCTGGTTCGCTTCTCCGTCCCCCTGCCTCCAGGGGATATGGTTCGCCCCTCCACCGCCTCCTCCGTGGTCCTGTCCCCCGACGGCACGCG
>JACQDI010000456.1 GCA_016201195.1 Acidobacteriota bacterium
CCCGCAGCGGCGCGACCCTAGCGTAAGTGGTCGAATTCCAGCTCGCCTTCCGGCAGATCAGGCAACGAGTGTGCCCTGAAACATCTTCGAAAGGCGGGATTCAAGCGAGCTAGAGAGCCAGAATCCACGCTGGCTGGGCGGCGAGTTCGTAGGCGTTCTCCATTTCAATTTCGTTTCTGCGTCCGGCTCGGGGAGCCAAACATTTTCTGCCCGAAATGCAGTTCCCCATTGGTTAACGCGCGGCGGCTCTGGGCTGCCGATTCGACGCTTCGTCGTTTCCTGAACATGGCCAAGGAGTTACGGCGGTAGCCCGCTCTCCGGTTGTCTGCGTGGAGAGTCTTGGTGAGTTCGGGTGAGTGCGCTTGGCGGGCCTTCTGCGGCCCGGTTCTCCGAGGTGCTGGGGAGAGGTGCCCGTTGGTTAACGCGTTTGTCCGGCTCGATCAGCGAGCCGGACACAAAAACGAAATCCCCGGCGCAGGTTTACAGCCGGAGAGCTCAGGTGGCGAGCATAAGAAAGGCGTTAAAGCATCGCCCCGATTCGCCGGAAGTTCAGAAGTCGGGCCACCTTCCGACTAAGCCGTGATACGGCCAAGTGGACCATCCACTGAGCCGTCGGACGGTCTTACAGAGGTTCGATTCCAATCTGATCGTTGGCCGCGCAGGTATGCGCCGCTGGCAGCCGAGATACTTTTCCGTTGTCTAAACGAAGACGTGCCCGAGGAAACTGGATCGGCGCCAGCTTCTCGAGGGTTCGCGCTGCGATATTATCTATTGAGTTGGAGCCGCTCGAAGCAGCAGCCCGGTCCTGGAACGCCGCCCGATGTTGTGTGGCGGCGGTGTTGGCGGTTTGCGCTGCCCTGGCCGAGGAACTGCCGACGACGGTGTTTGCAGTGCGCGAAGGCCTGCACGCCAGTGTCTCCCGGATCGTGGCTGATTCGAAGGGTTTTGTGTGGCTGCCCGGCCCGGAAGGCCTGGCGCGCTTCGACGGCAACGGATTCCGGATCTTCACACTCGCCGATGGGCTGCCGCCGGGCGTGGCGCGGGACATTCTCGAACGCGCGGACGGCACCTACTGGGTCGCGGTCCAGGACCGGCTTTGCCTGTTCGACCCACGTCCCGTTCGTCAGCGGTTTCAGTGCGAGTCCCCAAGGCTGGGCGCCATCAGCCAGCTCTTGGAAGACGACCGAGGCTTATGGTGCGGAACCGAGACGGGACTGTGGCGCCGCGCCGCGAAGGACCAAAAACGCTGGGATCCGGTGGGACCGATCGAGCCCGCCGCTCCCAACCGCTCGACCGTCGTCCACCGGTTGCTCAAAGACGCGCGAGGCGACCTGTGGGCTGCCACGAACTCGGCCCTGTATCGCTTCCGGCGTCAGGGGCGGGTGGACCGCTGGACGGCGGCGGACGGGCTGGCGTCCGATCCGCTCACCGCGCTCTCGGAGACCCCAAACGCCATCTGGGCCGGCGCGCAGACCGAGCTGCTGCGATTGGTGATCGATCCGGCAACCGGGGAGGCCCGAATTGCCGCCCGTTACAACTCGTCCCACGGCCTTCCCAGCGGTTACGTCGTCGACGTTCGCTCCTGGAGTGGCGAAGTGTGGGCGGCCACGTTTCGCGGGCTTGCCCGGCAGTTGCCTTCGGGCCGGTGGCAGGCCGTGGAGCTGCACCCCAGCCTCACCGCGCTGCCCCTCGAATCCCTGGCCACCGATTCGCTAGGTCACCTGTGGGTGGGCACGACGGGAGGCGGCGCCGCGCGGATCTCGGGCTCGGGATTCTCACGCTTCAGTGAACGCGACGGTCTGGGAGTCCGAAGGGTATTTGCGATCTTCGAGGACCGAAAGGGCGAGCTGATCGCCGTGACCAAAGACGAGAACCACTATTCGCTGAGCCGCTTTGACGGCTACGGCTTTCACGCCATGCGACCGTATGCTCCGTTCGGGATCAAGTTCGGCTGGAGCTGGTCGCACATTGTCGTGAACTCCCGGTCGGGTGACTGGTGGCTGGGGACGGGCTTGGGGATTCTGCACTACCGGAAGCAGCTCACGGTCCTTCCGGTCCGGATGGGGCGGGAGGCGGGCCTTCCGCTGGGAAACATGCGCGTGTTCGAGGACTCGCGCGGCGTCATCTGGGCCAGCGTTCGGGCGGTCTCGGACAACCGCCTCTACCGGCGAGAACCCGGCGCAATCCGATTCGAACGGCTGGATGAGTCGCATGGCCTTCCCCCCCTCCACCTGGACCGGAACTGCCCGGTCGCGTTCGCGGAAGATGGAAGCGGGCAGGTCTGGATCGGAATGCTGGACGGCGGCCTGGTGCGATTTCGCGACGGAAAGTTCCAGCAATTCCCGCCCTCTTCGGGCGCTCCCGATCAGGGCGTCCGGGCATTGCTCATCGACCGGCAGGGGAGGTTGTGGATCGGAAGCCGGCGGCAGGGCCTGCTGCGGGTCGACGCTCCCGACTCCGTCACGCCGGTCTTCTCCGCCTACACCAAGGCGAACGGGCTTTCGAGCAACAACGTTCTCGCCTTGGCCGAAGATCTCGGCGGACGCATCTATGCGGCGGGCGGGAGCGGCATTGACCGCCTGGATCCGGCGACCGGCCGGGTCCGCCCGTTCACCAGCGCGGACGGCCTGCCGCCGGGCGAATTCCGCGTCGCCACCCGGGACCGCCACGGGACGCTGTGGTTTGGGGGCGACCAAGGCCTGGTGCGGCTTCAGCCACACGAAGACCGCCGCGATCCGCCGGACGTTCTGATCTACTCGATTCGGGTCAACGGCCAGGATCGGCCGCTGTCGGACATCGGCGATGCCGAGCCGGCGGCGCTTTCTCTTGGGGCGAATGAGCGGCAGGTCCAAGTGGAGTTCGGGGGCTTCCGCCACGATCTGCTGTACCAGACGCGACTCTCGGGGGTCGACCAGGACTGGACGCCGCCGTCGGCCTCCCGCAGCGTGCATTACCTGTCGCTGGCTGCGGGCAGTTACGAGCTGGCGATCCGCGCGGTGACTCCGGAAGGCAGCGTCAGCTCGCGCCCGGCACGGGTCCGGTTCCAGATCGTGCCGCCGGTCTGGCAACGTTGGTGGTTCCTGTTGGCAGTCGCGGCGGCCGGCGGGTCTCTGATCGCCTTCTGGCATCGCTCCCGGCTGGAGCGCCACCTGGCAATCGAACGGGTCCGCTCGCGGATTGCCACCGATCTCCACGACGATATCGGCGCCAGCCTTTCGCGGATCGCGATGATCAGTGAAGTCCTGAAGATCCAACCCGGCTCGGCGCACCCCGACTCGAGCCGCCTGCTGGGCGAGATCGCCGATACCGCCCGAAGTCTCGTCGAGGATATGAGCGATATCGTTTGGTCCATCGACCCGCGCCGCGATACGCTCGGCGATCTGGTCTCGCGGCTGCGCGCCTTTGGCTTCGGCGTCCTGGAGCCGCTCGGCATCCGCTGGACCTTTGAAGCGCCGGAGGAGGCGCTCTCCCGAAGACTGTCACCCGACCAGCGGCGGCAGCTTTACCTGATTCTCAAGGAGGCGCTCCACAATATCGCCCGCCATTCGCAAGCGGCGAATGCGACCGTTCGCATCGGTTTCGACGGCCGCTCCCTGTGCGGCGAGATCGAGGACGACGGCTGCGGGTGCCGCCCGGACGGCCCCCAGGGCCTCGGTATCCGCAGCATGCGAGAGCGCGCCGAGCTGCTGGGGGGCGAGCTGGAGGTCCAGGCGCGACCGCCGGGCGGCACGCGAGTCAGCCTGCGGTTCCCGCTCCGCGTGAAAGACGCATGAACATGCGCTTGATTTCCGGCTGCCAAGCTGGTGGCATGGGTGGAATGTCCATCCGCGTGGCGATTATCGACGACGATCGCGCACTGCTCGACAGCCTCAGCCGGATCATCGACGCTGCCGACGGGTTCCGCTGCGCCGGCGCTTTCCCCTGCGTCGAGGAGGCCCTGCCGGCCTTGCGGACCGCCGGCGTGGACGTACTGCTGCTCGACATCCAGTTGCCGGGTGTTCAGGGCGACCAGGCGCTCGAAGCCCTTCGCGCCGTTCGCCCTTCGATGCGCATCTTGATGCTGACCGTTTTCTCGGACCGCGACCGGTTGTTCACCTGCATCTGCAACGGCGCGCATGGCTACTTGCTCAAGAGCACGCCCCCGGCGAAGCTCCTGGACGCCATCCGCGCGGCTCGCGACGGCGGCTCGCCCTTCTCGCCGGAGATTGCCCGCCACATCGTGAGCCTGTTTCAGAAGACCGGACCGTCCTCCCCGTTAACCAGTCAGGAGCATCGCCTGCTCGGCTGGCTCGCGGAAGGCTACAGCTACCAGGCCGCCGCCGACAAGATGAACGTCAGCGTCAACACCGTTCGTAACTACGTCCGCGGCATCTACGATAAGCTTCATGTCCACTCCAAATCGGCGGCCGTGAGCAAGGCGCTGCGCCAAGGCATCATCGGCTAGCAGGTAGTCCCACCCCCCCCCCAAAAAAAAAACGCATATTCATGCTCTAGCCGGGCGCGCCCGAACCGAGTAGACTCGGGCCATGCGTTCAAGGCAAAGGAGGGGGATCATGTCCACTACATGGAAGACCTTGGTAAGCATCACGCTATGGGCTGTACTTTCGAATCGGCCCGGCTCCGCGCAGGTGGCGCCGGCTACGATCCTGGAAATCGATCTGGAAAACGTGGTTCAGTATTTTCAGGACATCCCTGATCTATCGAAATTTGCAACCGATCCGAACGCCACGACCGCAGTCCGGCTAAGAAACTTCGATTCGATGGTATTTATCGGCGACATTGTGGCTATCAACGGCCAGCCTGCCAAGGGTACGCTGATCCGTAACGCGCGATTCATTAACCTCACAACGGCCCCCAACCCCGGCCAGGCAATCGCTGACAATTTTCGGGCTGTAACGTTCGAGGGTACCTTCGACATCTTAAAGGTCGATGGTAACCCCATTGGTAGCATCATGCATGCCGGAGTAGGTCCCGGCACTGCTGCACCCGGGGCGCCCTTGTCGGTAACGGTCGGCAATTTCGCGATTGTAGGAGGCACTGGAGCATTTCTCGGGGCACGGGGACAGTTGGGCCGGGTGACTCCGGTGGCTATCGCCGACCGCCAGGCATCAATGGCAGAGGATCCCGCCAACCGACGTAGGAATGGAGGAGGGAGGGTCCGGTACGTGCTGCATCTGATCCCAGTGTCTCGCCCGGAGGTTGTGAATACCGCGGGAGGACCAGCAGTAGCGCATTCCAGCGACTTTGCACTCGTCAGCACATCCAAACCAGCGGCAGCGGGAGAGGTTTTGTCCCTGTTTGCAACTGGCCTCGGCCCGACGCGCCCCGGTGTTGATCCCGGCAAGCCGTTCCCTGCCAGTCCCCCGGCCGCAGTCAATTCGCCGGTCGAAGTACTTGTTAACGGGAAGCCAGCCGAGGTCCTTGGAGCCGTCGGTTTCCCCGGCGCGGTAGATGGCTACCAAGTGAACTTCCGGGTGCCGCCGGATATGGCGCGAGGGACGACGACGATTCAAGTAAGGGCGGCGTGGATTGCCGGGTCAGAGGTGAAGATCAGCGTCCAGTAAACACGAGGCGGAGGTGGATGCACTGTGAATGGCGCTTCAAATGCCGCGAGACTGATTCGTACTGGTAGAATTTCAAGACGTGTGAATTGACAACGGAGAATTCCTTCTATGCTACGACAACGTCGTCTGCTGAAGCTGATTTGGCTCCGGCACTCAGCCGTGGCATTCGGCGCTGGCCACCCGGACGCAGCCCATCTCGTCCGGTTCCCTTTCCGTGGCCGTCTAAAACCTGCCGGATGGATTGGCTCGATGCGGTTTCGAAGACATGAATCGGCGGACCAAGAAGCCATGTGTCGGGCGGCGTTGTAATCTCATTTTCCCTTGCACTCTGCGCTTGGAGTGCCTCGAGTCCAACGCGTCAGCCATCTGCATTCCGAGCCCGATATTCAGCGGGAGTTTACCGAACCCTATGGAGATTCAATAACTTACGACTATCTCCGGCCTCCGAAGATCGCCGCTGTTCCTGTCGTGTAGCGCTCGGGGAGCCACCGCGAGACGGACGCAGGGACGAAACGATCACCCGCTGGTTAACACCTTCCCGCATGGAGCCCTCCCTGGCTTCGACCGTCGGTGAGACCGAGTTATCGGAACCGGATACCTCCGGAGGTCACGACGACCAGACGGCCCTTGAGTTCCAGTTGCAGCACCTCCTGGAGATGACGCCGCACGAACCTGAGTACTTCGCCTCGACCCATTGAGTTCGGACGGAACAACACGATGCCGGGGAACGCCGCTGGCGGGAACATGCGGACATTGGCGATCCCTTTGTCCAAGGTCAGCAAGATGCGTCCTTCGTGCCGCGCCGCCTCCAGGAGTTCGCGGTCGGCGACTCCGGCCATACCCTCCTTCACCACCGTTTCGGCATCGTGGCTGGCTTCGGCAAGGTCGGAAACCAGTTCCTGAGGGAGATTCTCGTCGACCTTGAATTTCATCCGGCTCGGAGCGGCAGCAGGCTCTCTTCATGCGCCAGCTCGGCCGCATAGGCCAGTGCCGCGTCGATGTGGTGGGGCTGCAGTGAGGGATAGCTGCGCAGGATTTCCTCCCGGCTGGCTCCCTCGGCAAGGCTGTCGAGGACGACTGTGACAAGAACCCGCGTGCCCTTGGCGCACAAATGGCCGCCGCAGATGTTCGGATCAGTTAGCAAGTATTCCCGCCAGTTGATCATGCCGTCTGTCCCCTTCTGAGTTTCGCACGAGTACTCTGCGGAAGTCCACGGCCGTAAGATGGCGACGCGAGCTGAGGGGCCCGCCCAAGGGCAGGCAAGACGTGCTCCCGCATGGAACATTCCCTCGCACATTTGTTCCGACTCTCGTGACTCTCTCCTTTCGCGTTTCGTTTCTGCGTCCGGCTCGGGGAGCCAAACATTTCCCACCCGAAAAACGGCTTTCCACTCTAAGACCATTGGGTGATTTTTTGATTTGGTGATTTGAACGGATCGCCTGAAGCTGTCCTGCAACCTACTGATACGTCACAGTCTGGAAGATGCTCACTTGGCTGGAAGCGCCACCGATATCGAGGCCGGTCGCCTGGAACGCTGTGGTGGCCCCCGCGCCAGTAATCCCCAGCGTTCCCGGTATCGGTACGGCGATGGTGCCGGACGTGATGGATCCGCTGGCCGGAAGCGCCAGCAGCACGACCGCGGGCACCGTGAAGCTGCCGTCTGAGGTCTTCGCCGTGCACGTGAACGTCGCGCCCACAAACGAGGTGGCGGATGTCCCCACAAAGCTTGTTCCCGTGATCGTGACGTATCCCGCCGGATCCCCGCCCGTCCAGGTCACCGTCTGCCCATTCGCCCGTGTTACCGACGTGATACTGGCCTGATTGGTCCAGACCAGCGCCGGCGGCACCGTGATCCTCGCGGTGAAACTCCCGATGTCGGCCCCGCCGTTTCCGGTAACGGTGTACTGTCCCAGGTCGATGTAGTTGCCAGGCGTGGCGTCGCCCAGCGTAGCGGAATAGATGATAAAGCCGCCGGCCGTCTGCTTTGGAAGTGTTCTGCTGCCGCTCGGCCCGCTCACGCCGAGCGACGCGCCGGCATCCAGACTCTGGACCGTGAGGCCGGCCAAGGGATTTGCGCCCTGCCCCGAAAACGTACTCACCACGCACGAGCCGAAAGTCGTCACGTCGATCTGCGAGTTGAACGCGGCCGTCGCATTGCCGCTGATCTTGAAAAAAGACGCCCCACCCACGTCGGACTTCGTGACGGTGGTGGTGGGCGGCAACGGCGGGATGTTGGTTGTGGTGGTGGTCGAGGTTCGCACCAGCGCGATGCCTCCGGCCGTGTACGACCCTTTCGCCAGCAGCCTCTGGAGGTCGGCCTGGCTGACCCCCGGGTTCGTCGGCGTGCACTGGCGGCCGCCAGCGGCCACCGCCATGGTCTCGGTGTTGCTCACCAGGTTGCCGATCTTCAGCGTGATCGGCACCACGCAGCCCGTCACTCCCGGCGGCACCTGGACGTTGATCTGATCGAGCGACGAGCAGCATGTATTCCGCCCGCGGTAAAGCACCGTCGCCGGTTTGCCGCCGATGAATACCTCCAGCGGAACGTTAGTCAAGTCGCCGCCTGGCGCCGCCTGGGTTTCATCAAAAGTCACCGGTCCCAGCCCCGTGGCCCACAGAATGACGACTTCGCCGGGGTTCGCGGCGTTAGTGGCCGACACATAGCTGTAATCGGCCAGCGTGACCACGCCCTCGCCGCTGCCCGCCTGGTTTATGGTAAACAGGCCGATGTTATTCCTCACCACCACAATGGGCGCCGCGGCGCTCGTTTGCCCGTTGTAGGTGACGGTCAAGGTGCCGCTACCCGGTGGCGTCGAGGAAGGCAGAATGGCTGCTACCTGCGTCGCCAGCGTGTAGTACATAATGGCGTTTACCGTCGTGCTACCCACGGTCACCTTGATCGACGTACCCGCCAGGTCGGTCTTGAGCGGGAAAGAGTTTGCCACCACGATGTTGGATGGACCCAGGGTGCTTCCGTAAATCACGAACATGGCGCCCTCGGCGATCGGGGAGTTGGGAAGTCCCGGGCGGACGTTGCTGGCCGCATTGACGATCAGCGCGACGTTCGGCTGCTGGGCTAAGGCGGGCCCGGCAGCCAGTGTCAAAAGGCAAAGATAGCGAAAGAGTCGCAGTGGGTTCATTCGGATTTCCTTTCAAACCTAATCCAGGATTTCCATTTTCGCACCCTGGACGCGCATAGTATACACCTATCACCAAATTCAACGCCCTTGCACCAGCCTCTCAATCTCCCCCGCAATGGTCTGGTGTTCCACCGCTGAGTTGATCTTCAGCACGTTGGACATGATGACCACCAGGTAGACCTTCTTCCCGGATTCGACCACCGCCACCGAGTGCATCAGGTTCAACTGGTTGCCCTTGTATTGGCCGCACTTAAAGCCGGGCTCGGGGGCGCACTCGAAGAGCGAACCGGATTTGAAGAACACGGCGGCCTTGTTCAACGCAGGAGCGGAGGCATAGCGATAACGCGGGCGGGCGAAGTAGAGCAGCTTCTTCAGTTCCAGGCTCGACCAGGGGTCCACGAGCTTGCCCTGCTCCATCTTGACGAGCCAGCGTAGCAACTCGCTGGGGCAGGCGTAGCTGGCGGCGCCCGGAATCACCGCCGAGGCGTTCCTGGTGAAGAAGGTGCCGAGGCGCAGCCGCCCGGTGTCGAGGCCCGCCGCAAGCACGGGCGCCTCGAGAGCATCGAGGGCCAGCTTCGAGAGCGCGGGCTTGGGAGTCTCGCGGAAAAACGCCGCCTCCTGCTCCTTGGGCAGCGGATAGCGCGTCCCGAACTGCCGCAGCAGCATCACCTGCTTCCACACCTCGGAGCCGGCGGCGTTGGAGCTCTGCGAGAGCATGTGGTCCATCCACTCCCAAAGGTTGAACCGGTCGCTCAGCGCCAGCACCCGGTTGACCACGGCCGGGTCACCCTGGTTGTAAATGGGCACCGTTTTGCCGTCGCGGAAGATGAAGTTGTCGGCGGTGATCTGCGTCTCGCGCAGAAACTTTTCGCGCGCCTCGATCGCCGGGTAGGCGCGGGCCAGCGCGTCGAACATTCCGGTGGCCACCAGCAGCTTGCCCACGCTGCCCGGAATCTTCTTGTCGTTCTCCCGCAGCGCGGCGTAGAGCGGCTTGCGGGCGTCGCTGATGTCGAGCATGGCCACCGCATAGGAGGGGTCGCGCCCGCCGAAGATTTTTTGGATCCCCTCCTGCAAATACGGATCGCGCGGCGTCTTCGCGTCAATGTCGAAGGAGTCGTTCGCGCCCTTCAGGCGCAGGGCAATCTGATCACTTGAAAGCAGCGCCCCCGGCGGCAGCTTCGCGGTCCCCTTGATCTTGCCCTCGTGCACCAGCCGGTAGCCTACCAGCCGCCGGATCCCCGTCTTCCCCGCCCCGTCCAGCGGGTAGCCGTACGCTCCACTGCTGAAGGCCCACCACAGCGCCGCCACTGCCAGAGAACGGGCTCTCATAAATGGTGATCTCTTACGGGCGCTCGTTCAGATTCACCACGCTCCGTCCTGGCGTCCCGCCCTCGAGCTGGCTCAGCGCTTGCAGTGTTGTGATCTCCTGGTAGCGGACCAGCGGGCGGATCTGGAACAGGCGCAACTGGCCTTTCTCGAAGCCGAATTCGATGTCCCACGGCAGGGGCTGGCCGTTCTCGCCCTTCGCCGGCGGATAGCGGGACTTCACCTCCGCCACCATCCGGCGGAGCTGAGAAATTTCGTCAGGCTTCAACACATAGTCTTCGCCGCTCGCCGGTTGGTTGGCAAGGTCGCCGGTGGGGAGCGCGACTTTCTTATAGGGCGACCGCGCTTGCTCGAACAGCCGGACCTCGCCGTTCGGCTTC
Source organism: Acidobacteriota bacterium (assembly GCA_016201195.1). Taxonomy (GTDB): domain Bacteria; phylum Acidobacteriota; class Terriglobia; order Bryobacterales; family JACQDG01; genus JACQDI01. The sequence goes on from JACQDI010000456.1 coordinate 10,411, forward strand.
AGCAGCAGCGACTCGGCCACGCCGCCATCCACCACCGCGCTGATACCTTCACTCACGTTCACCGTGATCTCGTCGGTGTTGCCGGTCTCCAGATTCATAGTCCCGATCACCCCCGACTTGTCCGAGGGTACCGTGAGCAACAGTACCACCGAAGGGTACACCCGCTCGCTCGAGCGCAGGATCTTGCTCCGCCAGTCGTAGGCCCGCTCGGTGAAGGGCGACGCCCACACGTCCTTGATCGCCTTCAAAACGTTCTTCGTGCCCACCTGGTTGGGGACGGTCAGGTTCAAGCCCGCCCCGGTGAACTCGGGCAGGTCTTCGGAGTTGGTATCGCTGCGGACGAACAGGCCGTAGGTCCCCTCCGGTCCGAACTGCGCCCTCATGCGGGCGATCAGCTCTCTCTCGAACTCGGGCAGGAAGGCCATCGTCTCGATCGCCTTCCGGAACTGCGCCAGGCGCGGGTAGATGAACTTGCCGATCTCCGCCTGACTCACTCCCGCCTGGCGCATCCGCTCGGCTTCGGCATAAGCCTCGGCGATCTGCTGCCTGAGCGGTGCCGAGCCGGGCTGGAGCGGTCGGTCGATGTGCTCGTTATAGATCCCAAACGGGATCACCAGGCCGGGAGCGACCTTGGCGGGAAAATAGGTCGCCAGTTGCGCCAGGTTGGCCGCTTTGGGCCCCACCTTGACACCCGAATCCCGGTAGCTCAGGTCGCGCAGGTTCAGGATTCGCCGCTCCGAGAGATTGAGCCGGCTGGTGTCCAGGTCGAAGCGCGGCCGAGCCTGCTGGATGAAGACCTTCTTCTGGGCCTCTGTCAGGTTGGCCTTCTCTTGAAGCACCACCACCCCGCGCGGGGTCACCGCGAAGAACAGCTCCTGGTTCCGATGCTTGTCGAGGACCGGCAGCAGGGTCGAGGGAACGCTGGCATTTGGAATACCCAAGTTGGCCGCCAGTAACTGGGCGTGCGACAGGGCGTTGCCGCTGTCGAGCGTCAGAATGCCGGCCATGGGTTTCAGGTCGGCGACCGTCTCCGGGATCACGTAGATCCCCTGCGGATCGATCACCGTGGTTTCCTCCTGGCCGGCTTTGACGATGCCCAGCTTTCCGAAGGCCACGCCCGGATTCAGGCCCACCACGCCGTGGTTCGAGACCTGGCCGAAGATCGAGTGCCGGATGCCCACCGCGCGGTTGGCGTCGGCGACCAGCGCGTCCAGGCGGTTCGAGAGGGGCAGGGCCACCGAGCCGCGCACCAGGTGATCCACGAGGGACCCGGCAGCCGGCTCGAGGTCGTCGTAAAGACCGGCCAGCGGCCCGAAGTCCTCGGCCGCCGTTGCCCGGCACCACTCCGTGCTTCGCGCCAGATATCGGATCGACGGGTAGTAGCTCTCCGCGCCCACCGCATTGGACTTTTCGAGCGCCTCGATCTCGCCGCGCAGCGCGTCGAACTGGCGCATCGACAGAAGCCCCACCCCCACGGCAGCGCGGAAATGGTCCAGGACGTTATCGAGCAGCCGGCGTCGTTCCGGATTCTCGATGGCGCGCCCCACCTCCGTCCGGAACAGGTGCTCCTGGAGCGCGGCGTTGAAGTCGAGCAGCTCCAGGTTGCGGCGGCCGTCGGCGTTCGAAGAGACCAGCTTGCGGAGGTCGAGGCTCACCGCCGCCCCGGCGGAAAAAACCGCGCCCTTGTCGCCGCTCGCCAGAGCCGCCGCGAGCCGCGCGAGTCCCGAGGCGAGTGGCGCGGCCGCCGGCCGCTTCTGAAACTCCGGCAACTGGACAGCCAGCCCGCGGCTGCTCTGCTGTTGCTTCAGCACCTCCACCAGCTCGGTCAACTGGCCGCGAACCGCCTCGGCGGGGGCCTTCTCGGCCAGGAATTTCTCGACCGCCGGCAGGTCGTCGGGACTCGGCTGCGAATGGATCTTGGAGCGAATGGACCCGAACCGGGAATCGCGATCGGCGATGGATTTGGCCAGCGCGCGGATCTTGTCCACTGTGCGGTCGCGGGCTCCGTGGGGGATCGCGCCGACCATCTGGCCGGCCAGAAAATAGTTCCGCGAAACCCAGTCGGGTGTCGAAAGCAGCTCGATGAGCAACCGCCGGCCGGCCTTTTCCTCGTCCTCGACCTGGCGGCCGCCGCGATAATACTGCGCGCGCCGGTAGATCCAGCCCTGGTCCACCTCCACCAGGTATTTTTCGAGCACCAGCTCCTTGAGCCGGTAGTGATCGCGCTTGGCGTCAAAGAACTCGTCGAAGCTCAGGCCGGCGAGAATCGTGTCGACGTCGATGTTCCATGCGGCCAGCCGCTTCGCCGCCGGACTCAGCTCGGCGTGCTGGCTGCCGCCGCCCCGCGAGGCGCACGGCGGCGGCGACGGCGGATGCACGCTGCCGTCGTTGCAAAACCACCGGATTTGCAGGTAGGGGCCCTTGGGATTCGACTTGAACCCGGCCAGCGTCTTGCGAACCTCGTGAACCTGGGCTTCGCTCAGCGCCGGCAACAGCCCGTCGCCGAGGCCGGGGGAAGCCAGCGCGAGCCCGATTAAAAGGAAGCCCCATGTCTGAGTCATGAGAAAGGCCCATTATACCGTTTCCTCTCAGGATGTCCCGAACCGCGGCGAGGCTGGAGTCCGGGCTGGAGAACCACAGCAGCAGGACGCGGGCCATCGAGACACCTGCCCCAACACCACGGCGTCCACCCGCGGAGCCAGCCGGCCGGCTGCATCGAGCGGA
>JACQDI010000457.1 GCA_016201195.1 Acidobacteriota bacterium
AACTTCGAGGATCGTTGCCTGGTGGTCTACAACGACGAGAACATCGGGTTCGCGGCGGCTCAGAACCAGGCTATCGGGCTCTCCCGAGGCGACTGGGTGCTCACCCTGAACCCGGACGTGTTCCTGTTGCCCGGCTTCATCCACGCCCTGATCGAGGGCGGGCGGCTCGACCCGCGCGTGGGTACCGTGTGCGGCAAGCTGCTGACCATGAACCCGGGGTTCGACTTCCCCGACCAGCCTATCGTGGATTCGACCGGCATTTACTTCACCCCCATGCTGCGCCACTTCGACCGCGGCAGCGCAGAGTGCGACAACGGCCACTACCTGCGCTACGAATACGTGTTTGGGGCCACCGCCGCAGCCGCCTGCTATCGCCGGGAGATGATCGAGGACGTCTCGGTCAACGGCGAGTTTTTCGATCCCGACTTCTTCGCCTACCGCGAGGACGCCGACCTCGCCTGGCGTGCGCAACTGCTGGGCTGGAAGTGCCTCTACGCGCCTTACGCCCGCGGCTATCATGTGCGCAAGCTGCGCCCGGGCATGCGCCGCAGCGTGCCCGCGGAAATCAACATGCACTCGGTGAAGAACCGCTTCCTGATGCGGCTGAAGAACATCACCCCCAGCCTCTACATGCGCCACTTGCTTCCCATCACCGTGCGCGACCTGGGCATCGTGGCTTACTGCCTGCTGGGGGAACAGACCTCCATCAAGGCTTTTTACCTGACCCTGCGCAACCTGGGCCGGGTCATGGAAAAGCGCCGCTGGATCCAGTCCCGCCGGCGCGTCGATGACGCCTACATCGAGCAGTGGTTCCGCTTTACACCTGTCAGCATCCCGCTCGTAAACCAGCCGCAGGCAGTGGAGGCTGAGGTAAGGGCCGCGACCGGGTGAGATGAAGATCGCCCTGCTGGGCACGCGCGGCATTCCCGCCAACTACGGGGGTTTTGAGACGTTCGCCGAGGAGCTTTCCGTGCGGCTGGCCCGGCGCGGCCACCAGGTCACCGTTTACTGCCGCAGCCACAACACTTCTTACGATCAGCCCGAATACCGCGGGGTGCGGCTGGTCAGGCTGCCCACCATCGCCCACAAGTACCTCGACACGGTCGCCCACACGTTCCTTTCCACGCTGCACCTGCTGTTCCACCCGGCCGACGTGGCGCTCTACTGCAACGGGGCCAACACGGTGTTCACCGTGCTGCCGCGCCTCGCCGGGATGCCCACGCTGATCAACGTGGACGGCCTCGAGAAAAACCGCAAGAAGTGGAACGCCCTGGCCCGCGCCTGGTACGCCTTTTCCGAGCGGCTGACCACGTTTTTCCCCTCGGCCGTGATCACCGACGCGGAAGCGATCGCCAGGTATTACCTGGAGCGCCACGGGCAGCCGACCCACTTCATCCCCTACGGCGCCCCCACCGGCCCGGTCGAGACCAGTGAGGCCCTGGAACGCTTCGGCCTCGACCCGGATGGGTACTGGCTCTATGTGAGCCGGATGGAGCCGGAGAACAACGCCCTGCTGGTGACCCGGGCCTTCGAGCGCACGTCGCTCGCGAGCAAGCTGGCGATGGTGGGCGACGCGCCCTACGCCCGCGACTACATCCGGCAAGTGCGGGCGACCCGGGACCCGCGGATCCTGTTCACCGGCGCCGTCTACGGCCCCGGCTACCACGAGTTGCAAGCCCACAGCTTCGCCTACATCCACGCCACGGAGGTGGGGGGCACCCATCCGGCCCTCATCGAAGCGATGGGGCGCGGGCGGTGCGTGCTCTATCTCGACACCGCCGAGAACGCCGAGGTGGCCGGAGAAGCGGGCGTGCGGTTTGAAAACAGCGAGGCGTCGCTGGCCGCAGCCATTGAGCGTGTCGCCGCCATGTCCGCCGCCGAGCGCGCCCGCCGCGGCCAGGCAGCTCTCGACCGCGTCCGCGCTCGCTACGATTGGGAAATGGTGACCGACCGGTATGAGGAACTGATGCAGCGAGTTCTGAAAGCCAGGCGTTCGCCCGCCTTAGCGCGGGACTAACCGATCTCGATTGGCGGTTCCGAAACAGTATAAAGCCTCTCCGCTCCGCAGATAAATGTTTCCGCCTGAGAGCGCGGGGGTTGCGTAGCAACCTTCGCCCAGGTCATTCACGGTCAGCACATCCCAATCCCGGCTGGCTCGCAGAACGGCCACTTTCCCTTCTTCGCTGCTGAGAAAAATCTTCCCGTCAGCGGCGACTGGTGAGGCGGAATAGCCGCCGAGGGCCCCCTGAAGCCGGCCTGTTTTTACCACCTTGCCCGTTTCCGCGTCAAAGGCCGTGAGGACGCCCCCGTTCTTAATGATATACAGGACACCATCGTATAGAAGCGGAGACGGGACCACGCCCACAAAACTCTTCTCGTACCGCCAAAGTTCGCGGGGACCATCGCGTTCCAGCCGAACAGCCACGAGAACGGACGGCGCCAGGACCTTGCGCTGTTTCTCATCCCACTTTTCTTTCGTAACAATCCCATCACGGTTGCCCTCATACTTTCCAATCCCGATGAGAAAGGCATCGTTCCCCTGCTCATCCGGAGAGATCCTTCCATCGTGGTTCTTGTCTCGCTTGGCGAGGACGTCCGAAAAAGGAGTTGCGGACTCGTTGCCATACCCGAAAGTAAAGACAGTGTCTTGACCCAGCACCGGGCTGGCAACGATTGCGGGACTCAAGCGATTGTGGCTCCAGGTTCTCGTCCCGTCCTCAACACGGTGGGCCCCCAGCTCTCCGCGGCTGGCGGTCAAAATCTGGAGAGCCGCGCCGGGGGCGCGGTAAACCAGCGGAGTGGCCCAACCGTCTTTCTCCTCACGAGCTGTTTTCCAGCGGATCTCACCATTGCGGCGATCGAAGGCAGCAATGTAGGACTCGTCGTTCTGGTCGGCGAGGAGGACTATAAACTCTCCGGCGAGGATCGGAGACGCAGCAAGACCCATGGTATTCGTGAAGGGGCCGAGAGGAGCCTTCCACCGAACGTTGCCGGCGGCGGCGTAGGAAATCAGGCCGAAATCCGCGAAGAACGCATACACGTTCTCCCCGTCGGTCACCGCCGTGATCGACGCGGGTTCGTTTCGGACGTTCCCAACCTCTGCGCGAGGCGGGGCCTCCGCCCGCTCCCATAGCAGCCTTCCGTTCTTGCGATCGAAACACTGCGTGAACAGTTTTCCGTTCTCGAACGCAGTCAAGAATATGTGGCGGGCGGTGAGGATCGGGGAGGACTTCCCTGGCCGAACCGGCGTTCTCCAGATGACGTTCTGCTCCCGGCTGAACTGCGTCGGGAATCCAATGTCTTTCGACACGCCGGAGCCGTTGGGGCCCCGGAAGCGTGACCAGTCTTCCGCACCGCCGGCGGATGGGAGAAGGAATAACGCGACTGGAAGAGCTCCGGTTAGGACAAGACGCAGTTTCATAGTTTCTCGTCGTGCGCGAGCAACAGGCAATGATCGAGGTGCGGCTGCAACGCCCAGCTCGCAGAGTATATCACCGCCTGATGATGCTCGCACAAATGTGGTGGCAGGCCGGCGCGTGGCGCACGCACTCCTACCTGCTGCGCACTCGAAACCGACACCGTTCCCCAGAAAGCACACGGCCCTGGGGTCGCTGGACGCCCTGGAAACCGAGCTGATCCACTTGCAGCGCGCGACAGCGCAGCCCAAGCCCCACCGCTACGAGCTGGTCCCGCAATGATCAGCGTTTGAGCCACTGCTCGTAGGCCTCGAGCACCGTTCGGCCGCGGTAGATCCGGGGGATCGCGTCGGAGCGGTACTCGAACTTCATTTCGACCGGACCCTCAATCTTCCAGCGGGTGAACTCACGAATGCGGGCCACTGCCCGGCGAGCGGCGGCGCGGATGCGGGCGCGGGCCTCGGCATGAGAAAGGCTCAGCGTCGATCCGCTGCCGGCCAGGCGCTTCACGGCCACCGTCTCCGCCTTGGACTGCAACGCGAGCATCTCGTCGCAGGCGGCCTGATCGCCGGCCAGCATGATCACCGGAATCGAGAAATATCCGGCGATGGCCGCCATCTGGCCGGTCTCCCCGACCGGCTTCCCGTTGAGAAAAATGTTCTGGACGCTGAAGCTCTGGGAGTGGGCGAGCACGCCGCCCTTGGCCCCCGCCATGGCGTGCTGGCCGACAAACAAAATACCGTCGTAGAGTTTCTCGGAAAGGTAATAGTCGGGAGGCGTGGGCTTGCCCTGGACCAGCTTCGCCTTGGCGTGGATCTCATCAATGGCCAGCGTGCGGCTGCCGTCGTGGCCGTCCCAGATGACGACTTCGGAGGCGCCGGCTTCGAGCGCTCCCTCTACCGCCGCATTCACCTCGCCGGTCAGCACGCGGCGTGATTCCTCGAAACGCCGCTGGCCGGGCAGGAGCTGCTCGTCGGCGTTGTTCACCCCGCCGACACCCTCCATATCGGTGACGATAAAAACCTTGGGGCCTTGCGCAAGGGCCGAAGCGGCCAGCGCCAGAAGCAACACAGAGATTCGGGACATGACGCAGTAATTCTATAA
>JACQDI010000458.1 GCA_016201195.1 Acidobacteriota bacterium
GCCGGCCACAGCTTTGTGCGCGAAGTGCCCGACAGCTCGAAGCTCCCCGGCCTGCCGGTGGTGACGCTGGACGAGATCGTCGAGGAACTTCACCTTGACCGGGTGGACTTCATCAAGATGGATATCGAAGGCTCCGAGCGCCGCGCCCTGGAGGGCGCGCGGCAAACGCTCGCCCGATTCCGGCCCCGCATGGCGATCAGCAGCTACCACCTGCACGACGACCCGGACGCGATTCCGGCTGTGGTGCGGACGGCCCAGCCGGCGTATCAGATCCACGCCAAGGATTACGAGCCGGGGCCGCACCGGATGATCACCAAGGTCCTGTTTTTTCAGTAGGCCCCATATTAGAAGTAGAACTTCAGCCCAAGCTGGAGCTCGCGCTCGGCCTGCGCGGAGGTGATTTTGCCGAACGTGGCGGCGCCCAGAGTGCGGCCGACACCGGTAAACAGAGGCGTGTTGAAGATGTTGAACGCTTCCGCACGGAACTCAAACTGCTTGGACTCGGTGACCCGGAACCTCTTCTGAAGCGCGAAATCGACGTTGGCGATGCCGGGAGCGAAAATGGTTCCCACGCCCGCGTTGCCGAAGGTGTTCGGCGCCTGGCGAACGAAGGCCGCGGTGTCGAACCAGCCATCAGGTCCGCGCACGCCGCGCGCCAGGTTGCCGTTCTTGACGGCATCCGGACGCGGAGCGAGGGCCCCCGCATTGGACGTGTCCGGAGACTCGCCGATCGTGAGCGGCAGACCAGTACGGAACGTCAGGACGCCGGATGTCATCCAGCCACCCAGCACGGCATCGGTCAAGCGAGAGGCCCCAGCAAGGAGGCGCTTGTTGTGGCCGATGGGGAACTCGTAATTATACGAGCTGATCCAGTTGTGGCGAATGTCCATGGAGGCCGATCCCCATTCCGCCCGGCGGTTGCCGTAATCCTGCATCGTGGTGGGCTGGTTACCGACCGAGGGGCCGTAGAATCCCCCGTTGTTCGACAGGGTGTGGCTCCAGGTGTAAGCGGATGTGAACTCCAGGCCGCCTGAGAACCGCTTGCGGGCGCTCAACTGGAAACCCTGGTAATTCTGTCTTCCTACGGGGTTCGTGAGCACCAACTCCGTCACCAGCGGCATGACGGGGTAAATGCGGCGCCGCTGCTGGACTGGTCCGGTACCCAGAACGGGCTGCGACCAGTAGCGATCCGAGATCATCAGGTGACTGGCGTCCTGGCCGACGTACGCGGCGGACACCGTCAGGTTGTTGGCCACCTGATGTTCCACCGTTACGTTCCACTGCTGGATGATCGCGGGCTTGACGACATTGGGCCACACGCGGATGCTGCCACTCGGAGGCCCTCCGCCGGCGGCCAGGGCGGGACCGAACTTCGGAAACCCATCGCTGACCTTCTGGCCGATGAAGCGGTTGTCGTACTGGAGGAAGAAATCGTAGACGTACGGGGGATTCTGCGTGAGGCGGCGGTTGGTGCCCGTCGATTCCAGGTAGTTCAGGACGCCCCAGGCGATCCGGACTACGGACTTTCCGTGGAACCGGTCCGGGGTCCAAGCGAGACCAAAGCGCGGCTGGAAGCCCTTCTTATAGCTGTTGTACAGGGCGCGGCTGTTGCCGTCCTTGCCCGCGAAGAATTGTTTTCCGGTGCCCAGATCGTAGCTGGTCTGACGATCGGCGACCTCCACGTAGGGCGTGATGTACTCGTAGCGCAGGCCGAGGTTGAGGGTCAGGTTGCTGCGCAGCTTGAAGTCATCCTGAAAGAAGTAGCCCATCCGGATGCTGCGGTGCCCCCAGCCCACGGCGACCGACTTGCCCACGTCGACCGGCACGCCGAGCAGAAAATCGGCTACGCCCGACCCGGTGTTGTTCACGCCGATCTGCTGGGTGTACGCGCCGCTGAAGGTGAACGCCCCGAAAAGGCCGTTGTTGGAGCCGTAGAACCGGTTTTGCTGGTAGCGGAGCACTTCCGCGCCGGCTTTGAAAATGTGCCGGCCGCGGGTGAAGGTGACGGTGTCTGTATATTGGTAGGTAGTGGAGGCGGCTATGCTGTCGCTCCCGCGGGCGCCGATGCTCGAGACGTCGGAGATGGTGAGCAGCGGCAAGCCGGGACCGGGGCTGTTGGCGCCGGGGATGCCGATCTTTTCGCCGAAAGTTCCGATGTGGCCGGTGTCGGTCGTCAGGCTGGTCGATTTAGTGCGGTTGACGCCCACGCGGGCCTCGTTGAGCAGACGCGGCGAGAACGTGTGGTTCCACGAAATCACGCCGCTTCGGGGCGTGTTAATACCCGGCTGCGTCGGATTCACCCGCAATGCGTTGCGGGAAATGTCGTCGGTCTCGCCCATCGAAAAGCGGCTGGTCAAGTTGTCCTTCGTCGAGAGCGCATAATCGATCTTGAAGTCCCCGACGTCATTGGTCACGTTCTGGCGGCCGGCCCCGTTCCAGTTGTTGCTGTTGGCGGCCGTGAGCGGCAGCGGGTAGATGCTCGGGTCGGCGAAGAGATTGCGGGCTACCGGGCTGATGAGCGAGGAAGGGATCTGGTTGTTCGGGAACGGATCGCGGGTTACGGTTCCGTTGCCGTTATCCACTTGGCTGAGGGGGTTGAACAGCCGCTTGGTCTGGCTGGACATGTCCCCGGTGCGCCACGCTGTCGGAATAACCGTAAACACGCTGCCGGTCAGACCCCTGGCGCGGCGCGTGCCCTGATAATCGGCGAAGAAAAACAGGCGATTCTTCTGGATCGGCCCGCCAACCGTGCCGCCGAAGACGTTCTGGCTGAACTGCGGCCGGCGTTGGTTGGTGGCGTTGCCGAACCAGGTGTTGGAATCCATGTGGTCGTTGCGCACGAACTCGAACAGCGACCCGTGGTATTGGTTGGTGCCGGATTTCAAGCTGGTATTGATGATGGCGCCCATGGAATTACCGTATTCCGCGGGGGCGTTGGTGGTGATGAGCTTGAATTCCTGGATCGCGTCCACGTTCGGCGAGAAGCCGATGCCGTTGTCCTGGATCTCGTTGGCGTCCATGCCGTCGAGCCGGAAATTGTTCGCCTGGGCGCGATTGCCGTTGACCAGGGGTCGCCCTCCGCCGTTCACGCTGGTAAAGCTGGCGATGTCATAGGTGACCACGCCGGGAGCCAACAGCGTAAGCTGGGCGAAGTTGCGGCCGTTCAGGGGAAGGTTGCTCGTGGTGCTGCCGGTGATCACGCTGCCGAGCTGGGTGTTCTCGGTCGAGAGCAACGGCGCGAGGTCCTTGACCTCGACTGTCTCGGCGACCGCGCCGACCTCGAGCGTGAGGTCGATGCGGGCGGTCTGGTTCACCTCCAGCGTGATGGGATTGGTGACCAGACGCTTGAAGCCGGGAACCTCGACCGTGAGGGTGTACCGGCCGGGCGGGAGGGCGGGCAGGTTATAGATGCCGGCCTCGTTCGTCTGGGTCTGCCAGTCGCGGCCGGAGTCCACGCTGCGCGCGGTAACCGAGGAGTTGGGGACCATGGCGCCAGAGGCGTCCCTCAGAGCACCGGTAATGCTGCCGCTGACGCCTTGCGCGAGCAAGGGCGACGCTGCCAATAGTAAGAGAAGCCACTTCCAACTTCGCATCAGAACCTCCCTGCCATTCGCGAGACCTGGTGATATTGTCGCACATCTTCCGCTTTCAGCGAGCGGCCGCGCGGACGGGTGGCTGACGGCTGATCGCCAATGGCCGATAGCTGTTAGCTGCGGTGAATCGCCTCTGCGGCGCGCTTGGCGGACCGGACGCCGGCTTCGAGACCGTTGGGCAAACAGTCGACACAGACGCTGGCGAAATGAATGCGCCCATGAGGACGAGCCACTTCCGGCCAGAAACGGCCCAGTTCCCCAGGAGAGCGCAAAAGCGGCAGGCACGAGCCGGCCCACGGATCCAGGGTCCAGTTCACCAGCAGCGACTGTTCAATGTCTTCCGATTTTCCCGGGTACAATTGCCGGAATTTCGCCAGGGCCGTGTCCGCGGAGGAAGTGCGAGCCTGGCCGATTAGTAGTCCTCGCGGGGTCCGCACCTCCTCCGCCATCCCCCAGACATCGGCCAGCTCCGTTTCCGAGAATGTGATGTTAGGGCTCAACCTATCGGTCTTCCAGAACTTCGTGCGCGACTGAAAGATCACCCGCGCCTTCAGGTCGTAGTGCATATTATCGATGACATGGCGCTTGGATTCCGGCCACTCGGGCGTCACCGCTATCTCCCGCAGCGCCCGGAATGCCATGGAGAGGACCAGGTAGTCGGCCTCCATCTTTTTCACCCGGCCAGACTCCTTGTACTCGACGGTGACGCCGGAATCGCCGTGCGCGATGCCGGTCAGGGGACAGCCCAGGCGCAGCCTTGGTCCCAATCTCGCTGCGAACGCATCCGCTATCCTCTGGTTGCCGCCTGGAATCCGGTTGACCTGGCGCACATATTGCTGCATACCGCGCATTTTCTTGATGGCCGCAAACCACACGGTGTGCAACGCAGAACGGGAACCGCCAAGGAAGCCGATCGCCGCGGACGAAGCCCCGTCCTTTCTTAGCA
>JACQDI010000494.1 GCA_016201195.1 Acidobacteriota bacterium
AGTTGTAGTTGGCGATGTCGTCCGGGGTGACCGCGCGGTCGTCTTTCATCCTCACGTCAGCCCGGAAGAACTTGGCGTACTCCTCGGCGAAGCGGTCGAGGGCCTTGCGGCCGTAGTCGTTGACGGCCGGGTTCCAGGCCTTACCTGTGGGCCGGACGCAAAGGAACGAGTCGAGGAAGGCGTCGTCGATCGGTCCTTGCAGGCCGTGCCGCTTGCGCAGTCCGGCCTCGCTTGCCGCCGGCATCCACCGGCCGCCTTGTTTCTCAAAGGCGCGTGTTCCGGTGAACTTTTGGCCGTCGAGCGTGATCGTTTGTCCCCGGTCGAGCGACAGCCGGGCGACGTTGGTGGTCTTCACCGTGACTTGGCCGCTTTGGTCCTGCGCGTCGACTTCGCCACGCTCGTAGTGCTTTTCGAGCGCCTCCACGGTGACCCAGAAACACCGGTTGTAGCGGGTTGTGTAAGTGAGGAAGCGGACGCGGTCCGGAGTCTGCTGGGGCAGCATCCGGTTGAGAAACTGGTCCGATTCCTTCTTACTGTCGGGATGGAAACGGTGCCCGGTCGTTGGACCCACCAGAAACAGAATGCGCAAATCGGGAAGCCGGAGTCCCTCACGGGCGAGTTGTTCGCGAATGTTGACCGAGGCCTGCAACTGCGGATCATCCTCGCCGCCGTAACCGATCATGGGAAGGTTGAACGCATTGAGGGCGTAATCGACGGCGTCGTAGATGTGTAGGTTCGCTTCCTGGTAAGGCGGCAGGTTGCTCTGCTTGGCGTAGCGCTTGGTTTCGGTGAACCCGGCGCCGGATTCGACCGCGGCCCAGAGGTCCGGGTAGTGCAGTCCAAGGTGCCAGCCTCCGGCCCCACCCATGGAGAAGCCGCGCAGCACGATGCGCCGGGGGTCGATATTGTAGCGCTTCTTCACCGACGCGATCGCCTCGAAGACGTCGGCTTCGCCCGCCCAGCGGTAGGCGTTGTTGGTGCGCCCGAAGACGTCGAGCTGCATGAAATCCTGCTGGGGCGGGACGGGATGGGATGAGTCGTGCGGAGCGAGGAAGCTTACTTCGTTCAGCGTGGCTCCGCGCCCGTGCAGGACCACATCGAGCCGCACCGGCCTCCTGTCGTCATAGGTATCTGGAATCACGAGGCCGTAGGGCTGCACGCTGCCGTCCACCCGCGAGCGGTAGCCGCGGGAGAGCCGCCCTTTCTGGTTGACCCACGACGGGTTGCCGGCTTGCAGCTCCTTCGCGCGCGCCAAGCCCCGGTCGAGCACGACCAGGGTGTTGCTGAGGTAGGCCTTGGTGTAGAACTCCTCGGGGTAGCGGAGGATCCACTCACCGGCCTTCCGGTAGACCTCGACGTCAGCCAGCAAGGCCTCGTCGGCCTGGACCTTCAGCGCCCGTGAGAGCTCGTCGAGCTTGCCGCGGATCTGCTGCTGCTCTTCGCCGGTCGGCTTGTAGGGCTGCGCGCTGCTGCTCACGGCCAGCGCACAGCTCGCCACTAAAGCGATCACCAGCCGGTTCATTTCATAGATCCTTCGGTTTTAGACCTGTGTCCTTGGCCATCTCCGCCAACGCTCTCGGCCCTACTTCTGCCTTGTCGTGGAAACAATACACATAGTCTGGCCAGCCAGGCCGTGAAAGGATGCGGGGGGAACCCTTGGTGCGCCGAACAGTCCACCCGATGCGCAGCAGAGCGGAGAGCACCCGCTTAGCTTTGGTCGCGGGCCAGTGGCTCATGCCGCAACAAACAAGACGTCCGTTGGCCTCGGTACCGGTTCGCCGTTCTCGATCAGATCGGCCAGAACCCGCAAGGTGAGCGCCTTGACAGAGGTTAAGGCTGCCTTCTTTGTAGCTCCGTAAGCCATCACACCCGGAATCGCATCCACTATCGCCAGCCAGCGGCCATCTTCCTCTCGCTCAAATCGGACGCGGAAGTGAGAAGCGGTGGCAACTCGCGCTGCCTTGGCAATTCGGCGGTTTCTCCCCACAGTAGATCTCATAATTACCATCCCAGCGCATACGACTTCTCCCGCCTCGGGCTGGCTGCGCCGAAGAGCACCTTGCGCTGGGCGTCGTAGAGGATCGCCGTTTCGTCGCCCAGCGCCCAGGCGCCCTCGGTCTTGATGATGTGGCCGCGGCGCGAAAGCTCCTCGAGGGTCTTGAGTGGGAAGCGGCTCTCGACGCCGATCACGCCGGGCGAAGCCTTGCGTGGATAGAACGAACTC
>JACQDI010000495.1 GCA_016201195.1 Acidobacteriota bacterium
GTCCCGGCGGGGGCGCGCATCTCGGGTTCGCCTGCCTTCGACAACCGGCAATGGCTGCGGTCAACGGCGGTCTTCCAGAAGCTGCCGGAGCTCCAGCGAGCGGTGCGTGAACTCCAGTCCGAGCGCAAGAAATAGAAAGCCACAGAGACTTGGTTTTCTCTGTGTCTCCGTGGCTTTCTGTCGGCTACCAGACGATCTTCGCCGAGATTTGCAGGATCCGGTTGTCCAGCGTTTGGCTGGCGTACGTGCCAAAATCAGTGGTCGGGTTGAAGCTAGTGGTGGCCGCGACGAAGCTATAGCGGCCGTTCCTCACATTGCTGGCCACAAAATTGGCTTGGTTGAACGCGTTAAATGCATCGAGCGACATCTGGAATTTCAGTCGTTCATAAATTGGGATCGACTTGGTGACGCGCAGATCCCAGTTGGAGATGGTCGGCGCATAGTTGGTGTTGCGGCCGTCCTGCGGCACGCGGTCGGTGAAAGTGTTGGTGTCGTTATTCGGGTCGCCGCCCACGCCGTTGGAGTAAGGCTGTCCGGTCTGCGCCAGGATGATGCCGCTCAGAGACCAGCCGCCCAACAGGTAACGCGCCACGGGGCTGGACATGTTCCGGAAGTAGTCCAGGTCCCACACAAAATTCGTCACCACGCGATGCCGCTGATCGTTTACACTGGGACCGCGATCCAGGTTGGGCAACACGCCGTACTGCGGCATCTTCGGCTCATCGATGGAGTTGAAGGGGACCACGGCGGTAAATTCTGCCATCGTATCGATAGCTTTCGAGAACGTGTAGGCGAGCGTCACCTGGTAGCGCGAGGCAAACCGCCTCTTCAGCGACAGGGTGAGGCCGTTGTAGAAGCTGTCGCCGCCGCTGTCAAACGCCTCGACACGCCCGAAATTGGACATCGGCCGGAAGGGGCTGCCCTGTGGGCCGGGGTAGCGCAGCAGAGTGCGCGCCCCGAGTCCCGGCAGGTTCACCGAAACCGGCTGCGGGGGGAACAGGTTGATGTCGCGTGTGCGCGACAGGTGCTCGCCGCGCACATTCAGGTAGCTCACGGCGACGGTGGTGTTGGGACGCACCTCGTATTCCACGCCCAGGCTTCCCTGGAACACCAGCGGGAGCACGTAGTTGTGATCAAAGTACAGAATGCTGGGCACGCCCGCCAGACCCCCGCTGGGGCGGGAGGAGAAGGAATTGGGGTAGGTCGGAAGGGAGGCGCCGGTGAAGCTCAGTGAACTGACGCTCAGGCCGTTCTGGTTGTAGGCAGTCGAAACCAGGATCTGCGGCGTGCGGCCGAAGAACATCCCATAGCCGCCGCGAACTACCAGCTTGTTCGAATCGAGCGGCCGGTACGCGAATCCGAAGCGCGGGCCGAAATTGTTCTTGTCGTTTTTCAGAAAACTGGTGTCCACGCCGAACTGGGCGAGCTGTGAATCCGGATTCTTCACCGGCGGCCGGGTCAGCAGGGCCAGGTCGTAGCGCAGCCCGAAGTTCAGGGTTAGCTTGGGTGACATCCGGAATTCATCCTGGGCGTAGAAGCCGAGCTCGGTGAAGTCGGGCTTGGTGAGGAACCCCGGCGTTCCCTCGCCTGGGAAGGCCTGCACGTAGGAAGCCGGCCGCCCGGCGAAGAAATCCGCGTAGCTGTTGAAGGTGTAGGACCCGCGGGCGTTGCCCGCAAACAGGTTCTCGATGCGGTTGTGATTGATATCGGCGCCGAATTTCCAGGTGTGGCGCCCGGAGGAGCGTATGACGTTGTCCACCAATTGGAAGCCTTTGATGTTGGCGTAGCGCGGGCTGATGGAACTGGAGCCGAAGATCAGGGCCGTTGACCCGCCGTCGCGCACCACCGTCTCCACGCCCAGCGTGTTGGGCGTCCCGGGTTCGTCATCGCGCACGTACAGGAACCGGAACTCGTTCAGCAGTTTCGGGCTGAAGACGCTCGAGACCGAAGCGGCGATGGTGTCGGTCTTCACCTGGGCCAGCCCCGAATGCTCGAGCGCAATCTGGTTGCCGGAGGATTCGAGCCCCTCGCCGTTGAACGTCTGCTTGTTGTAGCGAACCGAGAGGCGGTGCTGGTCGTTGATCTGCCAGTCATTCTTAATCAGGTACACGTCCTGGTTGAAGGCCAGCGTGTAGGGGGCGGCGAGCGAGGCGAGCTTCTGGATAGCCGGCTGGTTAGCCGGGTCGCTCAGCAACGCCGCCGGAATGGGTCGGCCCAGAAAGACCGGGTTGGGCAGCCGCCGGCGCTGGCCGTCGTAGTTGAAGAAGAAAAAGTCTTTGTTCTTCACCACCGGCCCGCCCACAGCGGTGCCAAACTGGTTGACGTGGAACGGCTGGCGGGGCAGGCCCCGGGAATTGTTGAGCCAGGTATTGGCGTTCAGATAGCGATCGCGGAACACCTCAAACACGGAGCCGTGAAAATCGTTGGTGCCCGACTTGGTGACCACGTTGATCACCGCCCCGCCCGCCCGCCCGAACTCCGCGGCGAAGCTGCTGCTGTTGACCTGAAACTCCTCGACCGAATCCACACTGAACTGGTAGGGGGCGCGCCCGGTGCCGGTGCGGCCCAGGGCCTGCCCGTAGAAGTTGTTGTTGTTGTCTGCGCCGTCTACGGTCAGGTTATTGAGCGTGCCGCGCTGGCCGCCAAAGCTCAGGTCGCCGGTGCGCACGTCTCGCGTGACGCCGGGGGTGAGCAGCAGGAAGTTCAAGAAGTCGCGGCCGTTGAGGCCGAGGTTCGAGATCTGTGTCGAATCGACCGAGGTGGCGACGCTGGTGCGCGTGGTTTCGATGGCCGCCGCCTGGGCCTCGACCGTCACGGTTTCGGCGACCGCACCTACCACCAGGCGCAAGTCCACTGTGATCGACTGGCCAACCCCGACTCGCACCGGCCCGATTTTGCTCTCGTTGAATCCCTGGGCCCTGCCGGTTACCTCGTACTGGCCGACCGGCAGCAGCAGGATGCTGTAGATCCCCAATTCGTTGGTCGGGGCTGTGCGCTCGAGCCCCGTGGCCACGTTGCGCGCCGTGATCTGGGCGTTGGGGACAGCAGCGTTCGAAGCGTCGAGAACCGTCCCGGTGATGGTTCCGGTCAGCGCCTGTTGCGCGCTGGCGGTCGTGGACAGCAGGAAAATCAGCAGGGTGATCGACAAAAGTCGGGTCATCGGGCGTGACTCCTTGTGGAATTGGAAACATTCATCATAGCAGGTGACGTAAACCTTCGGTTGCGCGCGGGCAAGCCGGAGGCTTACCCTATGAAACCTATGAAAACGATCTGCGTGTTCGGCAACTCCTCGCCCCAGCCCGGCTCGCACGACTACGAGGAGGCGCGCGCGTTAGGTTTCCCCGCTGGCAGGACCGCTTGTTCGCGCTGGTTGAAAAAGGCGATGGCTACGTAGTCCTGAAAGGCGGCACCGGAACCCTCCTCGAGCTCGCTGCCCTGTGGGAGTGCCTCAACAAGCGAGCCATCGACACCCGCCCCTGCATAGCCATGGGGTTCTGGACGCCGGTGCTGGACTGTGTGCGCGCCGTCGAGCGCGAGCGGCGCGGCCGGACCTGGGGCGAGCACGGCGCCGGCCTCATCCAGGTCGCGGCCTCCCCCGAGCAGGCTGTTGGGATGTTAATTTCCGCGCTGGGCCGGCGATAAATCCGCGCCGCGCGCGGTACAATCAAACAATAGACGGAGGGTTTTTATGAGAAAGCTTCTGGGCCTCACCATGCTGGCCGCCACCTGTGTTGCGGCCGAAACGATCACGCAGACCGAGCGGGACAAGGCGATCCAGCACCTGAACGAGACGCGGGCCAAGTTCCTGGCATCCATCAAGGGCCTTTCGGCTGAGCAGTGGAATTTCAAGCCGGGGCCGGAGGTCTGGTCGGTGGGCCAGGTGGCCGAGCATATCACCGTCAGCGAGGGGACCATCCTCGACCTGGTGCGGCTGAAGATTCTGGCCGCTCCGGCCAACCCGGAACTGGCCGCGCAAGCCAACGGAAATGACGACAAGATCCTGACGCGGCTAGTGGACCGCAGTGAGAAGGCCCAGGCGCCCGAATTCCTGCGACCCACGGCGCGCTGGACCCAGGCCGACTTGCCGGCGGAATTCGAGTCTCGCCGCGCCAAGACGATCGAGTTCATTCGCACCAGCCAGGACGACTTGCGGGGTCACGCGCTGCCCCACCCGGTATTCAAGGCGATGGACGCCTACCAGTGGGTCTTGCTCATCTCTGGCCACAGCGCGCGGCATACGCTCCAGATCCAGGAGGTCAAGGCGAACCCGAATTTCCCGAAGTAGGGCAAGCCGCCAGCGGTCCCGAGTAATTCGCGGACGAAACTCGACGCGAAACGTGTTGAGCTCGCCGGATGTCGCGCGCCCGGGGCACCATCCTGCCCGCGCCAGGCCGGGTTGATGGCGTGAGGGGCATCGTCTGAAGGATTTTGTACAATGAGTGCAATGAGGAATAACTTGTGAACCTTGACGAACGAGTCAATTTTCACGAGCAGAGGTTACTCTCGATTGCGCGTAACCTCGGAGCGCTGGTTGAAGCGCAGCCGCGGACGGAACTGCGAGTGCAGGAGTTGGCCGAAGCACAGCAACGAACCGACCGCGAGATGAACACCGTTCTCACGGTAACCGCCGGTCTCGCTCAAGTCGAGAACCAACGGATGCTGAGAGACCTGGGGGGCCGCGTGGACCAACTGACGGGCCGGGTGGACCAACTGGCGGTTCGGATGGACGAACTGGCGGTTCGGATGGACGAACTGGCGGGGCGGATGGACCAATTGGCCGCCACGCTTCAGCGCTTTCTGGAGTCTCAAACCGGTCGGAACGGCCACAACTAAAACCACATCTCCTTGCGCACCACGTTGCGCAACGCCTCACCCCGGGCGAAGCGGCTGACGTTGTCGAGCAGCACCGCCAGATGACGTTCGGGAATCCGCGGCGAATAGCCGGCGACATGGGGCGTCAGGATCACGTTTTCCATCTTCCACAGCGGGTGATCCGCCGGCAGGGGCTCGGTTTCGAAAACGTCCAGCCCGGCCCCGGCGATCTCGCCGGCCTCGAGCGCAGCGACGAGATCCGCCAGGTCGACAATCACGCCCCGGCCGATATTGATCAGGTACGCCGTGCGTTTCATCTGTTGAAACTGCGGCCGGCGGAACATCTTGACCGTCTGCGGCGTGTGCGGGGCGGCGATGACCACGAAGTCGCTCGCCCCGAGCAGCTCCGGCAGACGCTCTAGGGGCCACGCCTCGGCCTGCATGGGATCTACAGCCACCACCGTCATGCCAAACGCCCACCCGCGCCGGGCGATCTCGCCGCCGATGTGACCGAGTCCTACCACGCCCAGCGTCGCGTCGGCCAGGTGCAGGTGGGCGCGATCCAACGCGGTGATACGACCGGGGCCCACGGAGTAGTCCGCCCGATCGGGCTCGCCGCCGGCCGGCTCCCAATAGGCCGCGATCTGGTTGCGGATGTAGCGGTGGAGGTTCCGCGCGAAGCACAGGATGTATCCGAACACGTGATCGGCGATTACATCCGAAAACAAGCCCCGCATGTTGGTCACCTCGCACGGGTGGGCGATCAGCTCAGGGAACAAATAATGCTCCAGGCTAGCCGTCGGTGACTGCACCCAACGTAGGCGCCGCGCCGCGGCGAGCAGCGGCGGGGTCATCTTGCCAAAGAAACCGTCGGCGTCGGGGATCTCCCGCAG
>JACQDI010000496.1 GCA_016201195.1 Acidobacteriota bacterium
CGCCAGAATCCGGCCGCCCGATCCCGCGGCCTCGGCGGCGTTTTCCAGCAGGTTCGTCAAGATCCCCTTGACCAGGTCCTCATCGGCGCGTGCCTGAAGCTTGCCGTCCGCAAGGCGCACGGTATAAGTCATCTCGGGATGCGCGGTCGCCAGGAAGGCGACCCGCTCCTCGACCAGCGCGTTGACGTCGAGGGTCACCGGGCGCACCGGCGGCTCGGCGGCGAATTCGGAAAACGCCCGCACCCGCCGCTCCAGGCTTTCCACCTCCTCGACCACGATCTGGGAGGCCTGCTCCAGAAAGGCGCGGTCCTTTTCGCCGCGCGCCAGCATCTCCTCCATGGTCAGCCGGATCGGGGTCAGCGAGTTCTTCACCTCGTGAGCCATCTTGCGGGCCAGCGCCTGCCAGCTTGCG
This sequence comes from Acidobacteriota bacterium, assembly GCA_016201195.1. Classification (GTDB taxonomy): domain Bacteria; phylum Acidobacteriota; class Terriglobia; order Bryobacterales; family JACQDG01; genus JACQDI01. Next base: position 413 of record JACQDI010000496.1, read on the forward strand.
AGCTGGGTCAGGTACACCAGCCGGTCGCGGCTGCGCTCGAGCTCGCCGGCCATGTGATTGAACGCGCGAATCGCCTGGCCAACCTCGTCGTTACGATCGGTCTCGACGCGGGCGCCGAGGTTGCCCGCCGAAAGCTCGGCCAGCCCGGCGGTCAGTTGCCGGATCGGCCGCGTAACGCGGTGGGCCAGGTAAACCAGAATCGCGAGCGATACAATCCACACGGCGGCTGCCAGCAGCATATAGGTATAAGTAAAGCCTCGCAGCCAGTTGCGGCCCGTGTCGGTCTCCACCAGCTCCCGCGCCTCGCGGTACTGCTCGGAAAGCCGGGCCATGCCGATGCCGCTCAGCCCGGTCGAGTAGACCGCCACCTCGCCCTCGCGCCGCAGCATGTATTCCAGCCGGTCGCCCTCCGCGCCCGAAAGCACAAAACGTTCCGGCTCGCCGCTCGACCAGAATTCCTCCACCGGCTCGGGCCAACGCTGCCGATCGGCCAGGGGGTGGCGCTGTGGCTCGGCTCGGCCAGCGAGGACGTCCTTCTTCAGAGACTCCCGGGCGCGCTGGTAGAATTCCCGGGCGGTTTTCTCGAGGGACTTGGAGATCGCGTCCAGCTCGCGCGTGGAGGCGCGGCGCAGGCTCTGCTCGAGCAGCGAGGTGGTCACCCACAGCGTGACGCCCAGAGGCGCCAGCGTGGCGGCGAGGAAGACGAGAATGAGCCTGGTTTGAAGCCGCGTCACCCGGAGCCCGACCTCTTGGCCCTGTTCAGATCGGCCAGACGGAACGGTCCCTCCTCCAGCACCCAGGAGGGCTGCCCGCCCCGGCTGGGGCGGCTGAACAGTTCGATCAGGCGCGTGAGACTGATCCCCGGCTCGCCCAACACCGCCGGACGCTCGCGGGGATCCTCCGCGCGCAACTCCAATCGTAGCCAAAAGGCCTTGTCGGGGGCCAGGGCGGTGACCGGCAGCGTGAGGTTCAACAGGCACCAGGTTTCCGCGGCTGCCGCCGAAAGATGCGAAACCGAGCGCCGCGGCTGGCTCAGGCGGGAAGCGGAAAATTTCTCTTCCCACAGGTCATAGCTGACGACAAATCGCTCCACCGAGCGTTCGATCGCGGCGCTGCCCCGCTCGAGCGAGAGGGACAGTTGCGCGTTGAACGCCACCGAGGCTCCGTTGTGCAACCGCTCGAGCGGCTTGCCGGTGAGGAAGTGCAGTTGGGGGGCCGAGGCGCGGAGAAGGTCTCCCTCCACGCGGGGAAGCAGCGATTCGGCACACTCCACCTCTTGCCATGGCAGGCCGAAGCCGGCCATCAGAAACCATCGCCGAGCGATCAAAAGGTCGTACCCATCATGAATATCGGTTCCATGCGGCCGGAGCGGACCGGAAACGCCAGGGTCAGGAAGAACATATCGATCCGGACGCCTCCACCCACCGCGTGCCGAACCACCGCCCGCTCGCCGTGGTTCCACACCGCTCCCACGTCGTAGAAGGCAATCAGGCTCGCGACCGGCTCCTCCCGGCCGTCAATCGCGTGGCGGTACTCGAGCGAGTGGTTCACCACGCGGTCGCCTCCCAGTGGCGACACGTCAAACTTGTTCCAGCCACGCAGGGTGGTGCTGTTGCCCACTGAGTAGCGCTCATAGAGAGGAGCGCGCCCGGAAAGACGCCCTAATGTGAAGCTCGAGACCACCGCCTGCCGCGGGCCGGCGATCTTGTAGCCGGCGTGAAACTGGTGCCGCGTGTAGACGAAGTCGCTGTCGAAGGTCCGCCCGGCCGCGCGCACCTCGTAGCTCGCCTCCAGATCGTGCTTATTGTTCTGGGAATCCTCGAACCTCTGATGGTAGCGCAGGCCGCCCACCGCAGCGTTGGCGGCTTCGGTGCGCGCGGTCGGAAACTGGGTCTGCACGAGTTGCAGGCTCGTTCCGGCGCTGAGGGTCAGCGGTCTCGCCAGTGACACGGTCAGCGTAGGTTCGAAGCTCTTCCGCGTGCGGTAAATGCCGGGCCCGTCATTTGCAGACTCCAGGGCCGCGAGCGTCGCCCGGTTCCACTGTTCGTGAAAAGTCTGGAACAGGAACCGCAGCCGCAGCCGGTCGGTGACCACTCTCTTCGACTCGAATCCCGCCATCAGGCCCGCGTAGCGCTCCAGCAGGTCGTCACCGTTGCTGGCGATGCCCAGCAGGAGGCTCGTCTGGGGCGCGATGTTGAAATCGCCCACCACCGTCGCGCTCCAGCCTTGCTTGGCGTGGTAGACGACCTTGGACAAGTTAATCTCCGCCTCCCTGTCTTGACCCGAGGAAAGCTCCAGCTCAACCTTAACGTGCTCCGGCTTCTCGCCCCGGGTCACTTTCTGGGTGATGGAGCCAATGCGCAACTCCTTCTTGATCCGCCGCTTCAGCTCGTCGAGGGCCTCCTGGTTGAACTTCTCGCCGACCAGCTTTTGCAGCTCCTGTTTCAGCTCCTTGGTGAGCTTGCGCTGATCCGGGCCGGTGAGGTGAACGTCTTCGACGGTGTAGCGGGCGTTGACGTTGAGTTCCGGCTCCTCGCCCGACCCCTGGCGCGCTTCCCCTTGCGGCAGAACCTCCAGAACCACGCGCACCTGGTCGGGCTGGTCCCCCGAGGTCACCTTCTGTGAAACGGAGTGGCCGCCCAATTCGTTTCCGATCCCCCGCGCCAAATCGTCGAGGGCCTGCTGGTTGAATTTCTGACCGATCAGCCGCTGGAGCTGCGCGACGAGCCCTTGGCTAAGCTGATAGTTCTGTGCGCCGGTCAGGGAAATGCTTTGGATCGTGGCATCGGCGTCCACCCCCAGCGCCGGCGCGGCGATCAACAAGAGGGCACAAAAATATTTCATGCCCCAGGCCGGCTGCAAGTTCCCTGCCAGGGTGTAAGCTGTTGAGGAACGGGCGATTAGGCGATGCCTGCCTGTGCCCTGGGTTCACACGTGTGAGGGAAAGGCGATGCGAAAGCTGGCGTTGGTGGCGGGGATAGCAGCGGCGCTGGCCGTGGCGGTGGCATCTTCACAGCAGCCGAAAGTACCGAAAAAAGTGCCGAAAAAGGCCGGGGCGCCGGTCGGCGAAGCGGACCCCTTCCGACCGGGTGGTCCCCCTCTGCCGCCCGCCACCATCGCTGGGGAAGTGGCGGCCACGCGGATCAGTGATCCCTCCATGACCGCCGACTGGCCGGCGGTGGCGGCCGCCGCCGACGGCTCGCTGTGGACGATCTACGTCGAGTGGAACGGCAAGGATCGCGACCGCGTGCTGGTGCGGCGGCTGACCGCCCAGGGACAGTGGCGAGATCCCATTGCGCTCGACGACAAGTCGGGAGACCACTACTCGCCGGCGATCGCGGCCCTCTCGGGCGGTGGGGCGCTGGCCGTGTGGTCCGGCCAGGTGGAAGGCAATTTCGAGTTGTTCGCCGCCGCCATCTCCGCGTCGGGCAAAGCCGGCGCCGTCGAACGGCTCACCCGCGCCCCCCACGGCGATTTCAACGCCCGCACGGCGGCCGATGCCCAAGGCAACGTCACCGTGGTGTGGCAGTCGTTCCGTAACGGGCAGAGCGATGTCTACGCGCGGCGTCTCAGTAATCGGCGCTGGGGCCCGGAGGTGCGCGTCTCTCCGGGCTTGGCCAACGACTGGGAGCCGGCCGTGGCCCTGGATTCGAAGGGCACAGCCTGGATCAGTTGGGATAGCTACCAGGCCGGCAACTACGACGTGTTCCTGGCTTCATTCGATGGCAGCCGCGCTTCAGCGCCCATTCCCATCGCCACCGAGCCGGAGGCCCAGTTCCACACCTCAGTCGCCGTCGACCGGCAGGACCGCGTGTGGGTGGCCTGGGACGAGGCTGGTCCAAACTGGGGCAAGGATTTTTCTCGCTCCAGCCGCGCTCCGGGCAGCAACGGCCTGCACTTTTCCCGCACCCTCCGCCTGCGCGTGTGGGACGGCAAGCAGGCCCTTTCGCCGGCCGCCGACATTCAGAAGGTGCTCACCGGACGAATGGAGCGCTACGCCGAGCTGCCTCACCTGGCCGTGGATGGCGCCGGCGCCTTGTGGATGATCTTTCGCCACTGGACCTTTGTCCAGCCCAACGAGATTTACCACTTCTACGCCACGCGCCTC
>JACQDI010000524.1 GCA_016201195.1 Acidobacteriota bacterium
CCGGCGATGCAGCCCTTTCAACCTTACAACCGTCCATCGATGGACGCTGCGTCCCGCTCCCCCCTCGTCTTTCCCGCCACCTGCCTCATGGCTTGATCCGAAGGAGCGGCAAGCCCCGTCTCGCAACGGGGCACAGTCACCAAACTACGGAGTGCGTTGGCCAACGCTCTAACTCCATCATAAGGGCGAGGTGTATGGGCTGAAGGGAGGGGAGACTGCAAGTTGTTGAAAAACGGGGAAAGAAAAGTTGAAAAATGCTGTGATCGTCCGGCACCCACCACCGTGGAAAATGTTTTGCTCTATACTGAAACTATGGAACTGCACGCGCGCGCCCGTAGCTCAGATGGATAGAGCGGCAGACTTCGAATCTGTAGGCCGGGGGTTCGAGTCCCTCCGGGCGCGCCAGCCTTCTCGAGGAGTGAGCCGCCCTACGCAGCGCTTATCGGGTTCAAGACGAGACGGGGGCTTTGGTGGGAATGCGTGTTTTTGAATTTTGCTTCTTGGTTGTGGGAAGGCCGCGGTGGAGCAGATAGGCGAGCATGTCCTCGTCGGTGAGCGCGTGCCGCAAAGCGGGCCGCTGCGGTGACGCAGGGGTCTCCAGGTCGATGGTCAAGATACGCAAACACAGGGCGGGGCCCTCCTGCATGCCTACGTGGTTTCTGCGAAACAACTCCAGATCCGTGATCACCCGGAACACCTTGGTCTCTTCACCATGGGCGATGCCGTGGAAGATGTATTCCCGGATGTCCTTCATCTGCTCGAAACCAATATATTGCAGTTGCATGGTTGCCTCGTCACCTTCTTGGCGCTCAGGAAAGCGGTTGCTCGCGGCGCACGCGAACGTTGGCGGCCTTGAGTCCTTTATCGCCGCGCTCTATATCACAATTCACTTCCTGGCCGACTGACAGAGAATGGAAATCGCTTCCGCTGACCGCAGAGGCGTGAAAGAAAACCTCCTGCCCGTCCTGAGTGCGGATGAAGCCGAAGCGCCTCTCCGTCACCAGCCGCTTGATTGTTCCTGTCATAAGGGTAGAACCTGCTTTCTTGAACATTGTCGAGAAAAGAAGAAAAGCTCGTCCACGCGCACCCACCGAAGTCGAGGTAAGGACGGGAATCTGGTCTTTGGTCGGCACTATAACGATACTCCTTTGCGACGCGTTTGTCCAATATCTTTCGACTTAGTTGTGCTGCCGGGGTGGCAACATCGGGGGAAAGAAAGACCGCAGGTCCTCCGCACGACACAACCCGCGGTGGCCCTGCGCTACCGTTAGTATACTAGGCTTCCGTGACGTTTCCGGATCTTCCCGCGATCCTTCTCGCTCTGGCGCTGGCGCCGGTGCTGCTGCTCGCCCCCGGTTACTTCTGGAGCCGTCTCGTCGATGTGAGCGCGGCGAGCGGGCCGGAACGGGCAGCGTGGAGCCTGGTTTTGTCTTTGGCCACTGTGCCCGTGCTCAGCTATATCTTCTTTTTCCTTTGTCCCTACAACTCGTGGACGATCTGGGCTTTGGCTTTGTTGCAAACGGGCGCACCGGCTCTTCTCAATTGGCGGTTCGGCGCCAAGGCGACGCCCCACGGAGCTCCTTCACCCCCCGGGTGGCCCGTTCCGATTCGCTTTCGGTCGATTGTGGATTTTTCCGGCGCTGATGGCGCTCCTGGTCCTCACTTGCCTGATGGATGTGGAGAGGGGGGTTCTTCTGTATCGGAGCTATCCCACAGGAGACTACCACAAACACATCTTTGTCACGGACGCGATCAGTCGCACCGGCGTTCCTCCGGTCAACCCTGTGTTTCATCCCGGGCGGCCCTTGCCGTTGTTCTACTATTTTTTCTGGCATCTCGTTTGCTCCATGGTGGATGGCCTGAGTGGATGGCACATCGGCTCTCGGGCGGCGGTGGAGGGCATGACGGCATGGGCCACGGCCGGACTGTTCGCCGTTGTGCTTCTGCTGGCCCGCCGGTTTCTCCGGCCAGGCACCCGGCGGACGGTCGGCATCTGTTGGGCCCTGCTGTTCTCGACCGGCTTGGACCTCCTCGGATATCTCTTCTCGGCTTTTGTGGAAATTGAGCCCGGACGGATCACCTGGCGCCAAGGCGCCGTATTTCTGGGCGCCGTTGATAGCTGGAATTGGATTGGGCAGGTGACCTCCTGGCTGGAAACCTCGCTATGGGTGCCGCAGCATCTGGCTGCCGCCATCGTCTCCATGACCGGCCTGCTGCTGGTTTTTGGGCAGCCTCCCTCTGCCGAACCAGTTGCGAGGCGGACACGGGTTTTTCTCTTTGCTGCTGCTGCGGCGTCCAGCCTCGGCCTCTCCGTCTGGGTCACTGTGGTTTTCTGCGCCTTTTGGCCCGTTTGGGCCTTGGTGGCTTGGCGCCACCGTTACTGGGAAGACCTTCGGTTCCTGCTCCACGCAGCCGTTCCGGCGGCGTTACTCGCTTTACCCTTCGCCTACTTACTTTTCCACGCCCGCCTCGATACGCGGCCCCCTCTGGCTGTCGGCATTCGCCAGTTCAGCCTGTGGCACGATTACGGGGCGCACATCGGTTCCGGGTTGTGGCAGAGCATGCTGGAATTGATCTGGCTTGTGCCCGCTTATTTTCTGGAGTTTGGGATCTTTTTCTTGGGCGGCCTGTTTTGGTGGAAGCACCATCGCCGCCCGGCTCAACACCACGAGTTGGCCCTGGCAACATTGGCGGCGGTCAGCCTGGGCATGACCTCCGTCGTGCGTTCTAACCTGATGTTCAACGATTTCGGCTGGCGCGGAATGCTGCCGGCGCAATTCGTTCTTCTGTTGTGGACCGCGTGGATGCTGGAGCGCCTCTGGCGGCGTGGCCGGCGCTCCCCACTGGTGATCGGCTGTCTTCTGCTCGGGTTCTCAACCGTCGGTTACGACTGGGCGTGCATGCGGAGCTATGGGATCGCCATGGATGTCATCCATCATAACGGCCTCGGTGGACGCCATGCGTGGGCCTTGAAACGCCTTTACGAGAGAATTGCCGTTGTGACGCCGCCGTCCACGATCGTTCAGGGCAACCCCAATGTGTGGCTGGAGCCTCATCATTCTTTCAGCGCAAACCGGCAAAGCGTGGTTCTCGATCGGGTGCACGGCGGTTTGTTCGGAACGCAAGGGCCGCTTTTTGCCGACACCCTGCAAGAAGTCGGGGCGATCTTTGGCCGCAATCCATCCCCCGAGCAGATCGAGAGGATTGCCCGCAAGTACAATATCGGCGTGTTGGTGGTCCAGGATTCCGACGCGGCGTGGCATTCCCACGTGTGGGACGACCGCACGCGATTCCGGCTGCTGGCTCAGTGCGACTATGCCCGGGCTTACCAGATAGAATTTGAGAAATCTAGGAATTAAGGAATTGAGGAAGGAACACCGCCGACCGCCGGTCTCCGCGTCCAGACGTCTTGTCGCCAGCTCGATCGCCATCCTCGTGGTCCTCTTCGTCTTACGCTGCTATTCGACATACCGCGTTTTCAACGACACCAAAGACGAAGCGGTTCACATTTCGAGCGGGCTGGAGGTGTGGGACCACGGGCGGTATCGGGTTGACGTGCAGCATCCTCCGCTGGCGCGCCTGGCGATCGGCCTTTCCGCCCGGCTCGCCGGTCTTCGCTATGCCAGCCCCGGAGACCTTTGGAAAGCAGGCGGCGTGGATTATTGGCGTACCCTGAGCGCGGCGCGCCTGGGGAATCTCATCTTCGTTCCTCTGCTGCTGTCGTACATATACCTATGGGGACGGCGGCTCTATGGGCCCGTGCCGGGGCTGGCCGCGGCAGCTCTGGCCAGCCTGTGTCCGAACTTACTGGCCCACGCCTCGCTGGCCACGGTGGATTTCGGAGCGGCCACCACCAGCTTCATCTCGGCCTATTATTTCTGGAGGTGGAGCCGGGAACCCGGGCCGCGGAATTGCCTGAAGACGGCAGTGGC
>JACQDI010000115.1 GCA_016201195.1 Acidobacteriota bacterium
TGGGGCGAGCAGTACAACCGCAAGCTGGCCGATTTGCTGGCCATTCAGGAGCAGTTGGGGCGCGAAATCGCCGAACAGCTACGCCTCCGGCTGACCGGCCAGCAGAAAAAAGAGCTGGGGCGGCACCAGCCGCAGAACCCCGAAGCATATCAGGAGTACCTTAAAGGCCGCTACTTCGCCAACAAACAAACAGCCGCAAGCATCCAGACCGCCACGGAGTATTACCAGAAGGCCATCGCCAAAGATCCAGGCTATGGTCTCGCCTACGCGGGCCTGGCCGACAGCTACATGGGGATCAGCTTCTTCAGCGCCGTCCCGCCGCGCAAGTCATTTCCGAAGGCGCAGGCGGCGGCCCGCAAGGCGCTCCAGCTTGGCGACACTCTGGCCGAACCCCACACCACCCTGGCTTTCTACAAAATGATCTACGAGTGGGACTGGGCCGGCGCGGAGGCAGAATTCCGAAGAGCCCTCCAGTTGGACCCCGGCTACGCCAGAGGCCATCAGTGGTACTCATACTATCTGGAGGCCGTCGGGCGCTTCGAGGAAGCCATCCAGGAGGCGAAACGGGCCCAGGAGTTGGATCCCGTTTCGCTGATCATCACCACTGGGCTGGGAATCGCTTATGAGCATGCACAGCGGTACGACCAGGCCATGGAACAGTACCGCAAGGTTCTCGCCATGGACCCGAACTTCGTGAGGGCCCGTTTGGGCCTCGGATTAGTGTACATCCTGAAGTCCATGTACATCGAGGCCATCGCCGAGACTCAGACCGCAGTCAAGCTTGCGCCGGCGGACCCTCCCGCGATTTCTTACCTCGGACTCGCCTATGCGCGATCGGGCGACAGAGTCGCGGCGCGCAAGGTGCTGGACAACATGATGGCGGAGCGATCCCGGCGAGGCTATTTCCCGGATTCGTGGATTGCCCTCGTGCATCTCGGCCTGGGAGACGACGATCGCGCCTTCGAATGGCTCGGAAAGGCGGTTGAGGAACACGACCCGTGGTTGATCTACATCAAGAGACCGCTTTGGGACCCCCTGCGCTCCGACCCCCGCTACACAGATCTGCTCCGGCGGATGAACCTGGCGCCGTGAGCTGCACCTCCCCGGCCCCCGCAGCCGGCCCCCAGGCAGCTTGCAAAACGTGCGGCCTCGGGTTACGCTGATTCCTCCTGAACACGGTCTATCTTTCTTTGGGATCCAATCTGGGCGATCGGGCCGGACATCTGGAGCGGGCCGTCGCTGAGTTGCGCCTGGGCGGGGTGGGTGTGAAACGGGTATCCTCGATCCACGAAACCGAACCGGTGGGGTTCCGCGCCCAGCCGTGGTTCCTGAACACGGTGGTCGAGGCGGAGACGGCCCTGTTCCCGATCCAGTTGCTCGACCGGATCCAGGCCATCGAGATCCGGATGGGCCGCCGGCGGCTGCTGCACCAGGGGCCGCGCACCATCGACATCGACATTCTGCTTTACGGCAACTTCCGCATCCAGGCCGGCCGGCTGATCGTGCCCCACCCGCGGATGGCGGAACGTCGCTTCGTTCTGGAGCCACTCGCCGAACTGGCCCCCGAGCTCCGCCATCCCGTGAGCCACCTCACGATCCGCGAGCTGCTGGCCACCACCCCTGACCGCAGCACCGTAAGGCGCCTGAGCAAATCACCAAATCAACAAATCACCGAATCCCCAAATCGCCCATGACTCCTCCACACTACATCGCCATCGAAGGTCCGGTCCGCGTGGGCAAGTCGAGCCTGGCCCGCCTGGTCGCCGAGCGGCTGCACGCCCGGCCGCTGCACGACAATGAGAACAACCCGTTCCTGAAGGGTTTCTACGCCGGGCAGCCGGGGGCCGCCTTCCGCGCCCAGATGTTTTTCCTCATCGAGCGCTACCGCCAGCTCAAGAACGCCTCCATTGCGACCTCCCGTAGTCCGGTGGTCGCGGATTACATATTTGAAAAGGACAAGCTTTTCGCGTATATTAATCTTGGTGACGAGGAACTGGGCGTCTACGACAGTTTCTACGATCTGCTGAAGGAGCAGTTGCCGGTTCCAGACCTGGTCATCTATTTACAAGCGACGCCGGAGGTATTGCGGCGGCGGATAGCCCGCAAGGATATTCGGGCGGAGGCGAACATCTCCGACGATTATCTGCGCGAGGTGGTGAGGGCGTACGAGCACTTCTTCTCTCACTACAAGGCGTCTGACCTGCTGGTGATCAATACCACCGAACTCGACTTTGTGGAAAGGAGCCGCGATCTGGAGGAGCTGCTGCGAGGGCTCATCCAGCCGGTAAAGGGAACGCAGTTCTTCCTGCCGCTTGGATCCCCGAAGGAAAGCGAGTGAGCGGCGGCGATCAGGCGAAGCCGTCGAGCAGGGCCCTTGCCTGCCTTCAGTCCTCGGTTTGGAGTCCCTCGGTGAACCAACCGTGGCCGCGGGCCAGCGCCCCGCGGCCTTGCTCGGTCTCGCCCTGCTTCTGCCACACTCGGGCGACGCTCGTTGCCGCGCGCAGCTACGGCGAGTTCCCCTGCCGCCTCCGAGCTACCTCCATCGCCCGCTGGAACGACGCTTCGGCCCCGGCCAAGGCGCCTGGGAGATTCCGCTCCACCACGTTCAGTGAGCTTGTCGGCTCGGGTCTCAGGGCGACGAGGGACTCACATCTATCCTGATCTTCACCTAGATTTTCAGGCCGCAGCCGAGAGCAATCTTCCGATATCGAGATGTCCAAGAAACGCCCGAGTGAGCGCATCCGCTGGGCCTTGGGGGGCTCCTGGCGCTGCAAAGAGTGCCTCGATCAGGGAGGAAAGAAGTCTTTCCAAGGCCGGCCCTCCTTGCTCCGTATAGCGGGTGATCCTGAAACCGACGATCCCTGTTCCAGCCCACGACCTCTCCAGATAGATGTTGTCAGAAAAGCGCTCATAGTAGGCTGGCTGTTCTTCCTCAAACCGAAAGGTTACCGTATCGGTTTCATCCGAATAGCGGACAAGAAGACGCGCCTTCTCGAGTCTGTCGATTCGCTCGGGGAGTTCCTGAATGAGGTGAGGACGGATATTGGAAAAAATGCGCTTAAACCCGATCATCGTGAGGCCGCAAATTTGTGGAGGCGAAGGACTGATCCGGATCACGAGCCAATCCTCCACGGTAAGCGCCACGGCTGGTCTTGGTGGGCCGAAGGAAATGTAGAGTACGTCAGCCTCACGGTCGTACTCATGGTGTGCGTCTTCAAATCGTTGCTCGATTACGAAGGCCATATCCTCTCGCCAAAGCCACGCCACATCGCCACGGCGAAGTATGCCGTGACAACAAAGCCTTTCTTTCGCGAACAACCACCCGGAGATTGATCCTTTCGATCGGAGTTTCCCCGATCATGATTCCAGAGTAACTCCTCGCATAAATTCGCGTGGTTGGGTCTCGCTTGCCTCGGTAGACGCCCTCTGGATTCCTCAACGTCTCGATCACGAGATCCCGATGTTGCGTCAGCTCAGGATGCCCTCTTAAGATGTGAGTTTGCCAGTGGTCATCGTCTAGTACTACATCCAGGCCATCCACCGTGTGAACCGTCACGAACCTTCACTCTAGCACAGAAGCCGGTCCGGAGACCTAATAGCGTGTAGGGAGCCGGACTCACCAGCGAGGTTCAGCACCACGCTGCGGGGAGTTGAAAGCGGCTGGTTCTGAACTCAATGAACACACTCTTGGCACACTACCCGCCGCCGACGGCTTACCTGTTTCGTCGATCTTGGTATATACTGACAAGCGAGGCCGGAGGTATTTGTGCGGCGGATAGCCCGCAGGGACAAGGCGTCTGACCTGCTGGTGATCAATACCACCGAACTCGACTTTGTGGAAAGGAGCCGCGATCTGGAGGAGCTGCTGCGAGGGCTCATCCAGCCGGTAAAGGGAACGCAGTTTTTCCTGCCGCTTGGATCCCCGAAGGACGGGGACTGAGACGCGCCGAACATGAAGACTGAAAAAATCACCATCCACACGCTCGCCGAAAAGAAGGCACGCGGCGAGAAGATCACTTCGGTTACAACCTACGATCACCCCTCGGCGGTGCTGGCCGACCGCGCCGGCGTCGATTTCGCCCTGGTGGGCGACTCGGTTTCCATGACCGTCGCCGGGCGGCCGAACACGCTCGAAGCCACCCTCGAGGAGATGATCTACCACACCCGCGCGGTACGCCGGGGCCTGGAGCGCGCGTTGCTCGTGGCCGACATGCCGTTTGGGTCCTACCACACGAGCGAGCTTGACGGCGTGCGCAACGCCCTGCGCCTGGTGAAGGAAGCGGGTGCCGAGGCGGTGAAGCTGGAGGGAGGGCGCAAGCAGGCTCCGCTTGTCGAGCGCATCGTCCAGAGCGAGATTCCGGTGATGGGCCACATCGGCCTGACTCCGCAGTCGGTGAATCTGCTGGGCGGCTACCGGGTCCAGGGCAAGACGGTGGAGGCCGGCCACGCCCTGCTCGACGACGCGCGAGCGCTGACCGCAGCCGGGGCCTTCGCCATTGTGCTTGAGGGCATGCCGCGCGAAGTCGCCGCCTGGATCACGCGCGAAATCCCGATCCCCACCATCGGCATCGGCGCCGGGCCGGACTGCGACGGCCAGGTGCTGGTCTGGCACGACCTGCTCGGCCTAACCCCCGGCGCGACGCCGAAGTTCGTCCGCCAGTATGCGAACCTGGCCGGGGAGATCGAGGGGGCGCTCGCGCGCTACATCGCCGACGTGCGGTCCGGGGCCTTCCCTGCCGACCAGGAAAGCTACCACCTGCCGGCTTCCGAAAAGATGCTGATCCGATGATCGTGGTCGCCTCGACCGCCGAGATGCAGCAGCGGGCGCTCGAGGTGCGCTCCGCGGGCCGATCGATCGGGTTGGTCCCGACCATGGGCGCGCTGCACGAGGGTCACTTGAGCCTGGTCCGCGCCGCCCGGCGCGACAACGACTTTGTCGTCGTTTCCCTGTTTGTGAATCCGACGCAGTTCGGCCCCAACGAAGACCTTCAGCAGTATCCGCGGGATTTCGAGACGGATCGCCGGAAGCTCGAAGCCGAGCGCGTCGACGCGCTTTACGCGCCTTCCACGGAGGAGGTGTACGCGGCGGGATTCCAAACCTACATTTGTGTAGAGGAACTGGGTGCGCGTCTGGATGGTGCGAGCCGGCCGATGCACTTCCGCGGCGTGGCCACGGTGGTGGCGAAGCTGTTCAACGTGGTGCAGCCTCACCGGGCGTACTTTGGGCAGAAGGATGCGGCCCAGGTGGCGGTGATCCGACGCCTCGTACGAGACTTGTGCTTCCCGGTGCAACTCGTTGTTTGTCCGATCATTCGAGAGTCAGACGGCTTGGCCATGAGCTCCCGTAATGGGTACCTGAATCCGGAGGAGAGAAAGGCTGCCACGGTGCTCTACCGGAGCCTGCGGGAAGCCGAGGCGAGGTACCGCGAGGGTGAGCGCTCGGGGGAGGCGTTGACCCGGGTCCTGCTCGAGTGCCTCGCGGCCGAACCCTTGGCGCGGGTCGATTACGCGGCGGTGGTGGATCCTGATTCCCTGCTCCCGCTGGAGCGCCTGGAGGACCCGGCCCTGGTCGCGGTCGCCGGCTGGTTCGGGACGACGCGGCTGATCGACAATACGCTCCTGGGGGAAAGCCGGCACGACTATCCCTAGCCGCGCACTGGCATCGCGTCAACTCCCGCACTTGTCGCGGCGAGGAGCCGGCTGAAGCCGGCTCGCGGCCTGAGAGGCCGCCCCACCGGAAATTCTGGGTGGCGCGATACGGTGTTAGGATAATCGGAGCGGAGCGAACTTATGACACGAAGAGAATGGTTGACCGGCTTGGCCGCAACGGGGGCTGTGGCTGCCCCCCAGGAGCCGAAAGTGACTCGCAAAGGCCGCCTCAAGCAGTGCGTGACCGGCGGCGTCTTTGGCAGGGGTATGCCGCTCGAGGACATGTGCCGCCACGCGGCCCGGCTGGGCGTCGTCGGCTTCGACCTGAGGGGCCCGCAGGATTTCCCTGTGCTGAAGAAATACGGTTTGCTCCCGACCATGGTCCCCGGGGCGATGACCCTGACTGGCGGCTGCAATCACAAAGAAGACCACCCGGCGGTCGAGAAAGCCATGCGCCCCTTGATCGACCAAGCTGCGGCTGCCGGCGCCCCAAACGTGATTGTGCTCTCCGGCAACCGCCGGGGCATCGCCGACCAGGAGGGTATGGACAACGTCGTCACCTTCCTCAACACGGTGAAGGCCCAGGCCGAGGACAAGGGCGTCACACTCTGCCTGGAGCTACTCAATAGCAAGGTCAACCACCCCGACTACCAGTGCGACCACACGGCGTGGGGCGTGGAGGTGTGTAAACGGGTCAACTCGCCCCGGGTGAAACTGCTCTTCGACATCTATCACATGCAGATCATGGAGGGCGACATCATCCGGACTATCCGCAACAACATCCAGTGGCTCGGCCATTTCCACACTGCCGGCAACCCCGGCCGCCACGAGATGGACGACACCCAGGAGATGAACTATCGCGGCATCGCCCGGGCCATCGCCGACCTGAACTACCAGGGCTACATCGCCCACGAGTACTCGCCGGTGCGGGATGCGATTAAGTCCCTGGAAGAGACGCTGGCCATCTTTGATGTGTAGGGGGGCGCCGGGAAAAATTTCTGCTTGCCCTGAAACGAAAGCTCGGTTATTGTCACCTAGTATACGTACGAACGCTCAAACGCTCAGAGGAGGGCGAGCTATGCCTGCTAAGGTGATTCCGCTGGGAGATCTGACAAAAGCGGTGGACGCGGCTTTGATACGGGTGCTGGGCACGGGGAGGCCAGGCGGTCCCATTATCGTGGGACGCCTGGTGAAGACTCTGGCCGGCAACCCCACAACTACGGCCAGAAAGATTGCTGCGGAAGTCACCGCGGCGGTGCCGGGAATAAAGGTCACGCCTACCGTGATCCCCGGCAAGGGTGGCACCACGATCGGCTTCATCCTGCGGTCGGTCATCGAGCAGTAACATGAATCCCGAAGACCGCGGCGGGTGCGCGGGCGGGAGACCGGCGCTGCTCTGCCCGAGCGCGCAACCCGAGATGTCGGGCAGCATGATCCTGGGGGTGATGGGCGGGACGGCGGAGGAACCGCGCCTTTCGTATCTCGAGGAGCCGCAGCCGGTGACCGGCGATTTGCTGGCACTGGCTGCGCCGGTCCAGCCTACGCAGATTTTTCGCTTCGCCGCCCAGTGCGAGGAAAGCGCATGCTGCCACTTTGACGGCTCGCGCTGCCGGCTGGCGACGCGTATCGTGCAGATCCTGCCGGCGGTCGTGGCAGCCCTCCCGCCGTGCAGGATTCGTCCGACCTGCCGATGGTATCAGCAAGAGGGCCGGGACGCCTGCCTGCGATGCCCGCAGATTGAGACTCAAACTTACACAGCCAGCGAGCCAATGATTCTGGCGGCTACGCCGGCTTGAGGGGGGCGGGCCGGATCGTGGATCGTGGAGCGTGGGCCCGGACGCCGGAGCCCAGCGATCCACGGTCTAACGATCCGCCATGCCATCACGGATCGGACAATGGAAAAGCTGCTGCTCGGGCTGGGTTTCCAGATGATTCGCCAAAAAGGCAGCCATCGTCTATCGTCACCCTGACGGCCGCGCAACCACGGTGCCCGTTCACCCGGGGCGAGACCCCGCTCGCCCCCTGATCCGAGAAATCCTCCGGGAGATCAAGTTGCCGCCGGATCAATTCGCTGCCGAGTTGGAGCGAATGTAAACACCAGCCTGCGTCAGTGGGTGGCTCCTGAACGCGTTTCGCCTGATCTCCTTCGCGTACCCCCCCTAACTACACCCGCTAGTCGACCCGCAATTGCTGCACTTGTAGCACGTTCCGTTGCGGGTCATGATGGAGCCGCAGGTGGCGCAGATGGGGGCGTCCTCGACGGCCGGGTGGAAGGGCAGGGCCTGCTGGGGCGGCGCTTCGGTGGGGCGCAACTCGGTGGTGTCGCCGACCTCCACCTGGCCGTAATCCGGCCCGAGGAACTTGATGCCCAGCCAGCGGAAGATGTAATCCATCACCGACTTGGCGTAGGGGATCTCCTTGTTGCCGGTCCAGCCGCTGGGCTCGAAGCGCACGTGGACGAACTTATCGACCAGCACCTGGATCGGCACGCCGTATTGCAGGGCCATGGAGATGGCCGTGGCGAAGCTGTCCATGAGGCCCGAAATCGTGGAGCCTTCCTTGGCCATGCGGATGAAGATCTCGCCGGGCTGGCCGTCGTCGTACATACCGACCGTGATGTAGCCCTCGTGGCCGCCGACTGAGAACTTGTGGGTGATCGACTTGCGCTCGTCAGGCAGCTTGCGCCGGGTGGGGCGGTAGACGATGCGCTCGGTGATCTGGGGCGGGGCCGCGACGGCCGGGGCCGCCTTCTCGGCCTTGTCGTGTTTGGAAGCGCTCAGCGGCTGCACCTTCTTCGAGTTGTCGCGGTAGATGGCCACCGCCTTCAGGCCCAGCTTCCAGCTCTGGATATACGCATCTTTAATATCATCCACGGTGCATTCCTCGGGGACGTTGATGGTTTTGGAAATGGCCCCGGAGATGAACGGCTGCACGGCGGCCATCATCTTGATGTGGCCCATGTGGTGGATGGAGCGGAAGCCATTCTGCGGGCGGAAGCTGCAATCGAACACCGGCAGGTGCTCGTCCTTCAGGTGCGGCGCGCCCTCGATGGTGCCCGTGGCGTCGATGTGCGAGACGATGTCGCTTCCCTGCTCGGGCGAGTAGCCGAGCTTCAACAGCGCCGCCGGCACGGTGTTGTTGACGATCTTGATCACCCCGCCGCCCACCAGCTTCTTGTATTTCACCAGGGCCAGGTCAGGCTCGATGCCGGTGGTGTCGCAGTCCATCATGAAGCCGATGGTGCCGGTGGGCGCGATCACGGTGGTCTGGCCGTTGCGGTAGCCGTGGCGCCGGCCGAGCTCGAGGGCCTCGTCCCAGCAGGTCTGCGCCGCCTTGCCCAACCCCTCGCTGACGTTGCTCTGGTTGATGTGGCGGACCGCGTCGCGGTGCATGCGGATCACGTCCAGGAACGACTCCCGGTTCTTGTCATAACCCGGGAACGGCCCCATGCCTCCGCCGCCGCTCGCGGCGATGCGAGCGCTGGTGAGGTAGCCCTGGCCGCACATCACGGCGGTGATGGCGGCGGCGGCGTCCCGCCCCTGGTCGCTGTCGTAGGCCACGCCCATCGACATCAGCAGCGCCCCCAGGTTGGCGTAGCCCAGCCCCAGCGGCCGGTAGTTGTGCGAGTTCTCGCAGATCTTCTCCGTCGGGTAGCTGGCGTTGTCCACGATGATTTCCTGCGCCAGGATCATCGTGTCCACCGCGTGCCGGAAGGCCTCCACGTCGAACTGCCCGCCGGGGGTCATAAACCTCATGAGGTTCAGGGACGAGAGGTTGCACGCCGAATCGTCCAGGAACATGTACTCCGAGCAGGGGTTCGAGGCGTTGATGCGGGCTGTGTTCTTGCAGGGGTGCCAGCGGTTGATGGTGGTGTCGAACTGCATGCCGGGATCGCCGCATTGGTGCGTGGCCTCGGCGATCTGGCGCATCAGGTCGCGCGCCTTGTAGCGGTCCTTGGGCTGGCCGGATACCACTGAGCGCGTCCACCAGTCGCTGTCGTCGAGCACCGCCAGCATGAAGTCGTCGGTGGCGCGCACCGAGTTGTTGGCGTTCTGGAAAAAGATCGAGCTGTAGGCGTCGCCGTCGAGGGAGGCGTCGTAGCCGGCTTCAACCAAGGTCCAGGCCTTGCGCTCCTCCCTGGCCTTGCACCAGATGAAATCCTCGATGTCGGGGTGGTCGGCGTTGAGGATGACCATTTTGGCCGCCCGCCGCGTCTTGCCTCCCGACTTGATCACGCCGGCAAAGGCGTCAAAACCCTTCATGAACGAGAGCGGCCCGGAGGCCCGGCCGCCGCCGGAGAGGATTCCGTTTTCCTCGCGCAGTGTAGAGAGGTTCGACCCGGTCCCGGAGCCCCACTTGAACAGCATCCCCTCGGTCTTGGCCAGGTCGAGGATCGATTCCAGCGTATCCTTCACCGACACGATGAAGCAGGCGGAGCACTGCGGCCGTTGCGAATCCTTCCCCAGTTGGACGACCTGGCCCTTCTGGGTATCCCAGGCCCAGCCGTAGCCGCGGGTCTCGCGCACCCCGACGTTGAACCACACCGGCGAATTGAAGCAGGCCTTTTGGTGGAGCATCAGGTGGGCCAGCTCGTCGCGAAAGTTCTCGCCGTCCTCACGGGTCGAGAAGTAGCCCCCGGTGTGCCCCCATTCGGTGATGGTGTCGGCCACTCGATGGACCAGTTGCTGCACGCTGGTCTCGCGCTCAGGGGTCCCCAGCTTGCCGTGGAAGTACTTGCTGGCCACGATGTTGGTGGCCGTCTGCGACCACGAGCGTGGGACCTCCACATCGCGCTGCTCAAAGATGACCGCGCCCTTGTCGTTGCCGATCGAGGCAGTCCGGGTTTCCCACTCGATTTCGTCATAAGGAGTGCGACCTGGCGGCAAATTTGCCGTAAAGTGCCGGGGGAACGCGAGGCCCCGTTTGCGGGTCTGCTCGCCGGTCATTTCAGCCAATTTTGCTGTCAGGTCTACCGTGATTTGGCCCATTGTCGCCTCCGCCTAAAAGGGATCTCACCGGGATGGTAACGCTTCCCGATGATGCCCATATCTTGGGCCTAAGTCAAGAACTATTTCAATATATTGTACAACGGTTTACGGGGGAGAAAACAGGCGAAACCGTATCAGGCAGCACCACCCGCCGGTGGCGACTGTACGTGGGCGAACATCGCGTCCAAAGCGTCGACCAGACGACTAATGTCTTTCTGCTCAATGATATACGGTGGCAGGAAACGCAGAACCGTGTCGTGAGTGCAGTTGATGAGGAAGCCTTTTTCCATGGCCTCCAGGACAAAGGGCTTGCCGGGAATCGCGAGGTCGAGACCCACCATGAGGCCCTCGCCGCGAACTTGGCGCACAAACTCGTATTTGTCGACCAGGGCCTGCAAGCGGCGGCGGAAGTAGCGGCCGTTTTCGCGGATCGCCGGCAGCAAGTCGGGCAGAAGGTCGAGGAACTCCAGGGCCACGCGACAAACCAATGCCCCGCCGCCGAAGGTGCTGCCGTGCATGCCAGCGCCGATCGCTGCGGCCGCGCGCTCATTGGCCACGATGGCGCCGATCGGGAAGCCGCAGCCGAGGGGTTTGGCGGTGACCAGCACATCGGGCATGATCTTCGAGCCGTGCTCGCGGTCCTGGTGCCAGAGTTGGAAGGCGAAGTAGGCGCCGGTGCGGCCCAGGCCGCACTGAATCTCGTCGAAGATGAGCAGCGCGTTGTGCCGCTGGGCGAGGTCCGCGGCCCTCTCGCTGAACTCCCGGGTCAGGCCGACGATTCCGCCCTCCCCGAGGATCGGCTCGAGCACCACGGCCGCGGTCCGTTCGCTGACCGCCTGCTCGAGCGCGGCCATGTCGTTGACAGGCACAAAACGGACGCCGGGCAAGAGCGGCTCGAAGTCTCCCCGATACTTAGCCTGGCCGGTGACCGAAAGCGCCCCCAGGGTCCGGCCATGGAAAGAATTGTCGAGCGAGACGATCTCGTACTTGGCGGGATCCTGCTTGCGGCCGAAGGCCCGCGCCATCTTCAGAGCGCCCTCCATGGCCTCCGTGCCCGAGTTGCAGAAGAAGGTGCGCTGCAAGCCGCTCCGCTCCGCCAGGCGCGCGGCCAGCGGCCCCTGGTAGGGGTGGTAGTAGAGGTTCGAGCAGTGCACCAGTTTGCCTACCTGCTCGCGCACCACCTTCACGATGCGCGGGTGGGCGTGGCCGAGCGCGTTCACGCCGATGCCGGAGATGAAGTCCAGATAGCGGCGGCCCTTGTCGTCGTATACGCAGCAGCCCTTGCCCGATTCGATGACCAGCGGGTAACGGGCGTAATTCTGCAACACATACTGCTGCTCGATATCCACGATGTTGGGTGTCTGGATCGGTGTTTCCGCGCTGCTGGCCATAGCAGTTCATCATAGCAACCCTGGTAGTAACATTGAAGGGCTCATGGACATGCGAGCCCACGCCGTGGAACGCGCTTCCGCCCTGCTCGCGGGGCTGGAAGCGCAGGTCGAGCGCGCGGCGAAAGCGCCGGGTCCCAATACGATTCACGACCTGCGCGTGGCGATTCGCCGTTTCTCGCAGTGCCTGCGGGTGTTCGGCCCGCTGTTTGCGGGGCGGCGCGCGAAGCGCATCCGGCGCCGGCTGCGCCGAGTGATGGCCCTCGCCGGCGAGATTCGCAGCCGGGACATCGCAGTGAAGCTGTGGAAGCGGGCCAGCCAACCGGGGGAGGCGGCCTGGGTTGCGAAGATCGAGGGTGACCGAAAACGGGCCGGCGAAAAACTACGGAAGCGGCTCGGGCGATGGTGCGACCGCGACTTCGCGCGCCGGTGGCAAAAGGTGTGGGCGCGCGCGCGGACCGGCGCGGCTATCGCCAGCCCGGACCTGGCCGGCCTGCTGACGGACTATATGGAGGCCGGCGCCGACCTGCTCGACGGCCAGCCATCGGCCAAAGCGCTGCACAAGTTTCGGCTGGCTACCAAGCGCGTTCGCTACACCCTGGAGCTGTTCCGGCCCTGCTGCGGCCCCGGCCTGGAACAGCGACTGCAGGTGCTGCGCCGGATTCAGCAATACCTGGGTGAGATCAACGATTACGCCACGACGCGGGGCTTGGTGCCCGGCAAGAAGGCGGCTGCGTTCACGCAGTTCCTGGACGCCCGGGCCAGCACGCGGACAGCCGACCTGGTGCGTTACCTGCGCGGCCCGTTGCTGGCGCCGGAGCGGCGGCGGTGGTGGACGGGGTATCTGCGACGAATTGAGAAGTTGAGGAAGTAAGGAATTGAGGAAAGCAGACTGGTGCTGGAGCTTCTTCTCTCAATTCCGGACGTACTACAATGACCGCCGATGCTCGGTAAGTTGGGATGTACACTATTCCCATCCGGGACGCAAGACTGGAAATCCTACCTGAATCGGCGAAGGAGGCGAGGCTATGACACCAAGAATCTGGATCGTGGCAGCGCTGCTGATTGCGTCAGTTCGGTGCGGGGCCCAGCAGCAAACCAAAACACCCCCACCGCTTCTGAAGGCACAAGGAAGCGCGGCAGGAGTACGGGAAGCTGCAGTAGGGTCTTGCTCAGGGCAGGGGTTGAGCTACGCGGCGGTCTTGCGGAGGACCAGGTAGGACTTGATGAACGGCTCCAGATCGCCGTCGAGCACGCGGTCGACGTCCCCGACCTCGACCTTGGTGCGGTGGTCTTTGACCATCCGGTAGGGCGCCAGCACGTAGCTGCGGATCTGGCTGCCGAACTGGATGCCCATCTTCGACGCCTCGAGCTTCTTGGTTTCCTCGCGCTTCTTCTCCAGCTCCAGCTCGTAGAGCCGCGAGCGCAGGATCTTCATGGCGAACGCCTTGTTCTTGATCTGCGAGCGCTCGTTCTGGCACTGCACCACGATCCCCGTGGGCAGGTGGGTGAGTCGCACCGCTGAGTAGGTCGTATTCACACCCTGCCCGCCCGGCCCGGAGGAGCAGAAGGTGTCGACGCGCAGGTCGTCGTCCTTCACCTCGATCGCGATATCCTCGTCGATCTCCGGGTAGACGAAGACCGAGGCGAAGGCGGTGTGCCGCCGGGCGGCGGAATCAAACGGGGAGATACGGACGAGCCGGTGCACGCCCGACTCGGACTGGAGCAGCCCGTAGGCGTTCTCGCCGCTCACCTCGAAGGTGGCCGACTTGATGCCCGCCTCCTCGCCCGGCTGCACGTCGTTGATGGTGGTTTGAAAACCCTGGCGCTCGGCCCAGCGCAGGTACATGCGCATCAGCATCTGGGCCCAATCCTGCGAGTCGACGCCTCCGGCGCCGGGATGGAGCGTGACGATGGCGTTGCGCCCGTCGTTCTCGCCCGAGAGCAGCGTCGCCGTTTCGAGTTGCGCGGCACGCGTGGAAAGGGCCTCCAGCTCGCGACGGAGCTCGGCATCCACGGGCTCGCCCTCGCGGGCCAGCTCGAAGAATGTCTCCAGGTCGGAGACACTGCGTTCCAGCTCGCGGTCCAGTTGCACAGACTGCTCCAGGCGCTTGCGCTCCTGCATCATTTTCTGGCTTTTCTCGGGATCGTTCCAGAAGCCGGGATCGGCGAGCTGCTGCTCGATTTCGGCTAGCTGGGCTTGCTTGCGGGGAGTGTCAAAGATAGCTCCGAATGTCGTGGACCTTCTGCCGCACCGTCGAAAACTCGCGTTCTAATTCGTCGATCATCTGAGGAGCCCTTTCACCACCAAGACACCAAGACACGAAGAAAACCAAAACCAATCGACCCACCTTGTGTACAACGTCGAGCCGCTCTCGTAATCAAAGTGGGCGTCGAGCACACCCGGGCGATCTACCGGGAGCGTGCCGGTCACCCGGCCGGCGGGATCGATCACCGCGGTTACGCCGGTGTTGGTGGCCCGCAGCAGCCAGCGGCGGTTCTCGATGGCTCGCATGCGGGCGATCAGCACGTGCTGATCGCGGGCCGCCGAGCGTCCGAACC
This sequence comes from Acidobacteriota bacterium, assembly GCA_016201195.1. Taxonomy (GTDB): domain Bacteria; phylum Acidobacteriota; class Terriglobia; order Bryobacterales; family JACQDG01; genus JACQDI01. The sequence goes on from JACQDI010000115.1 coordinate 14,588, forward strand.
AGCCGTCGTTCGAAATGTTGACCAGCAGCTCGGCTCCGCCCTGGACGAATCTGCGAACCCCGCGGCCGAACACCGATTCGTAACAGATGAAGGTCCCGATCCGATGTTCGCCCGCCTGCGCCACCACCACGCGATCGCCGGGCACAAAGTCGCCTGCCTCGCGCGTGACCTTCTCCACCAGGGAACCGAACGGCGGTGGCACAAACTCGCCGAACGGCACCAGATAAATTTTATCATAGCGGGCGATCTCGTTTCCCAGCGGCCCCAGCAGCACGGCCGAGTTCAGCGGCTCGTGCTCGCCGCGGAAGGCCACGGTGCCGAACAGCAGGTAGGCGTCCTCGCGCCGGGCGATGTCCTCGGTGTAGGACCGGAACAGGGGGTCGTTGTAGAAGTAGAGGGGAGCGGGATTCTCCGGCCACACGATCAGGTCGGGGCCCGAGCCCCCGGCCAGCGACAGCGCGGAGAACTGCCCAAGGATCTCCCGGGCTCGCTGCGGCGTCCAGGCGCTGCCGTAAATCTCTTCTTCGACGATGTTCGGCTGGACCAGCCGCACCGCGTGACGGCCCGACGCCGGGGCGGGCAGCGGCGGGAGCAGATACAGAAGCGGCGCCGCCAGCACCCAGGCCAGATGTTTCCGCGGCCGGCCGAGCAGGGCCAGGGCCACGGCCGTGTTGAGCATGGCCAGAGCGAATGAGACGCCGGCCACGCCGGTGAACGGCGCGAGGCGGGCCAGCGCGGACATGCTAGTGGCCGCGTTGCCCAGCATCAGCCACGTGAATCCGGCGTAGGGGTGCGTGCCCTCGACCGCCGTCCACGCCGCCGCCACCGCCGGGATCGCCCACGCCCGTCCCAATAGCGGACCGGCCAGCCAGGCGAACACGCCGAGGTGCAGGCCTTTCACCAGGAAAAAGCCGAGGAACAGAGCGGCTGCCCCGGGCGCGGGGACGTGGCCATGTATGTGGAGGACGTAGTAAATCCAGTAGCAGGCGCCGCACCAAAAGACGCAGCCGGCGATCCAGCCATACAGGAAGCGTCTTCCCGGGCGCGGTTCCCGGCCTATCGCGACGAGCAGCGGCGCGAGGGCTACGGGAGCCAGGTAGGTTAGGCTGATGGAGGGGAAAAGAGAGATCAGGAGGAGGCCGGTGACGGCGGAGAGGGCTACGGGCGTCACGTAGGAAGCCCGGCCAAAACCAAGGCAAAAGGCAAAAGGCAAAAGGCAAAAGTCAAAAGTAAGACCTTCCCGGACCCGGAGGGAATGATAAAAAAGATGCGGCGCAGCCGCCACCACACTTTTGACTTTTGACTTTTGACTTTTGACCTTTGACTTGGTTTTCTCACTCCGCCTCCGCCGCAACCAAATCGGCCATATACGAGCTCCGCACGAGCGGGCCGCTGAACACCGCCCGGAACCCCAGCCGGAGCCCGTACTCGCGGTAGCAGCCGAAAGTCTCCGGTGAAACAAATTCCTCGACCGGCAGATGCCGCCGGGTGGGTTGTAGATACTGCCCGATCGTAGCCACTTCGACCGACGCCTGTCGAAGGCTCTCCAACAATACTTCGACCTCGCGCGCGGACTCCCCCAGGCCGACCATGAAGCCGGACTTGGTGAGCACGGAGGGCGAATGGCGGCGGGCGAAGTCGAGCGTGCGCAACGACTGCTCGAATCGCGCCTGCGGGCGGACGCGGCGGTAGAGGCGCGGCACAGTTTCCACGTTGTGGTTGAAGACATGCGGGCCGGCGTCGAGCACCCGTGCTACGGCGTCAAGGTCACCGCAGAAATCGGGAACCAGGACCTCCACTCGCGCGCTGGGCAGGGCGCGCTTCACCTCCGTTACCGTCGCCGCGAAGTGACGCGAGCCGCCGTCGGGCAGCTCGTCCCGGTTCACGCTAGTGATGACCACGTGGCGCAGCCGCATCGCCGCCGCCATACGGGCCACATGCTCCGGCTCGCTCGGGTCGAGCGGCAGCGGGCGCCCACGCTCGACCGCGCAGAAGCCGCAGCTCCGGGTGCAGACGTTGCCCAGGATCATGAACGTCGCCGCACCCCGGTGGAAGCACTCGTGGATGTTGGGGCAGCGCGCCGACTCGCACACGGTATGCAGGCGCAACTTCCGCAACTCGGTCTTCAGAGCGTGCAGGGACGGATGTTGGGTCTGCGGGCGCCGCGCCCACTCTGGCAGCCGGGGCCGGGGCGTCTCGATCTGGACCAGGGGCATAGTTCGATGCGTGCATTTCACGCAAAGACGCAAAGCCGGCAAAGGACGCCAAGACGATCAGGGTTCTCTTTGCGGCCTTTGTGCGCTTGGCGTCTTGGCGTGAGATGGATTATGGCTTTTTCAGGATCGACTTGTACCCGTCCCTTTCGAGCAGCAGCTTCGTCTCCTGGGCCGACTTCTCCGAGAAGAACGGGCCGACCAGCACGCGGTGCCAGGCGTCGCCTCCGTCGGAATTCAGCGTCACCGTGTAGCCCTTCTGGCGCAGGCTGGCGGCCAGGGCCTCCGCGTCCGCGCGCACGCGAACGGCGGCGATCTGCAGGTGCATCTCGCGGAGGGGCGGGGCCGGTGCGGCGGCGGGCTTGGCCGGCTCATTGGTCTCGGGCACGGGCGTCCTCACCGCCACCGGCTCGCTGGGCGCCGGAGCGGGCTCGGTCAGGGCCGGAGGCTCGGCCTGCCGCCTCATGGGCGGTTCCTTCACCGGCTCCGGCAGCGGGGTCCGGCTGGCCGGTGTTTCGGCGGCCGGCGGTTGAGCCGCCAGGGTCTGCGCCGGGCTCACGCTCTTGCCCACCATGTAGCCTAGCGAGAAAAACACCGCGAACAGCACCACCACTAAAAACAGGAGGCTGAGGAGCTGCTTATTTCCCAGCACCATCTCGAACTCGCCCTCTGAGTTTCGCGCCATCCCCTACTTCTCCTCTCCGGCCTTGGCCATGTGAGACAAAGCCTTGAGCAGATCCATCGGGATGGGGAACACAATGGTGGTGTTCTTCTCCACCCCGATCTCGGTCAGCGTTTGCAGATACCGTAGTGTAACCGATGTGGGCTGTTGGCCGAGCAACTCGGCGGCCTTGATGAGCTGCTTGGCGGCCTGGAACTCGCCGTCGGCGTGGATGATCTTGGCCCGTTTCTCGCGCTCGGCCTCGGCTTGCTTGGCGATGGCGCGGATCATTTCCGGCGGCAGCTCCACCTGCTTGACCTCGACCATGGTCACCTTGATGCCCCACGGTCCCGTGTGCTCGTCGAGGATCTCCTGGAGGTGGCGGTTCAGCTTCTCGCGCTCGGCGAGCAGGGTGTCCAGATCCACCTCCCCGAGGACCGATCGCAGCGTCGTTTGCGCCTTCTGGGAGGTGGCATAGAGGAAGTTATTGACCTCGACCACGGCCTTGGTTGGGTCGATAACGCGGAAAAAGATCACCGCGTTGACCTTCACCGTGACGTTGTCGTGGGTGACCACGTCCTGCGGGGGAACCTCCATGGTCTCCACGCGCAATGAGATACGCACCATGCGGTCGATGGGCTGAAACACCAGGATGATGCCCGGCCCCTTGGGCTGGGGCAACAGGCGGCCCAGCCGGAAAATCACCCCGCGCTCGTACTCGGCGAGGATCTTGATGGAACTCAGCACGTAGATCCCGAGGATAACCAGCACAACCGTCGTCAAATCGAAGCCCAGCGTCATAAGGATCCATCCTTTCCGGCGTCATCGGCGGGCGCCACTTTCAATTGTAGGCCATCCACGCCCAGTACCTTCACTTTGCCGCCCTCGCGGACGGGCGCGGTCGAGACGGCATTCCACCACTCGCCATGCACGAACACCTTGCCCGCCGGCGCGAGATCCGTCCTGGCTACGCCGATCTCGTCGATCATGCCGCGCGAGCCGGTCGCCACCTTCAGCGCCCGCGCCTGGATCACCAGCCGGAGCAAGAACATGGTGATGATCGCAAACGGCAGGGCCACCGCCGTCGCCGTCGCCCAGCGGATGCGCAACTCGGGCATTGCCGTATCAATCAGGATCACCGCCCCCAGAATGAGAGCGAGGGTCCCCCCGATCCCCAGAATCCCGTGCGAGGCGAGCTTGGCTTCCAGGACGAACAGCACCAGCCCGAGCAGAATCAGCGCCGCCCCTGCCCAGTTGATCGGCAGCAGCGTCAGGGCCATCAGCGCCAGGATCACCAGGATGCCGCCGGCCACTCCCGGTACGATCAGCCCGGGATGGGTAAACTCCACGTAGACGCCGAGCACGCCCAGGATGAGCAGTACGAAGGCCACATTGGGGTCGATCAACGGCATCAGCACGCGCTCGCGGGTATTCATCCGGTAGTGCCGGATCTCGGCGCCTGCCAGTTGCAGCTTCTGGCGCCGGCCGTCGAAGCGGGTAATCTCGCGGTTGTGCAACGCGGCCAGCAGCGCCTGCTCGTCGGCGGCGATGAGGTCGATCAGGTGGTTCTCGAGCGCTTCGTTCTCGGTGAACGACTTGCTTTCGAGCACCGCCTTCTCGGCGAGGGCGCTGTTGCGGCCGCGCTTCTGGGCCAGCGCACGGAGCGACGCGGCGGCGTCGTTCTCCACTTTCTGCTTCATGATCGGATCGAGCTGCGAGCCGCCGCCGATCACCACCGGGTGGGAGGCTCCGGTGTTAGTGGCCGGGGCCATGGCCGCCACGTCGGCCGCCTCCAGGATCATGAAGCCCGCCGAAGCCGCCCGGCCACCGCTGGGGGCCACAAAGGTGATCACCGGCACCGGTGACGCGACGATCTTTTGGATGATCTCCTGCATCGCCGTCATCAGCCCGCCCGGGGTGTTCAGGCGGATCAGTACCGCCGTCGCCCCCTCTCGTCCGGCCTGGTCGATGCCGCGGGCGATGACCTCGGTGGTCAGCGGGTGAATGACCTGGTCGACGTCGATTTCCAGTACATAGGGGGCCGGCTGGGCCGCGGAAAGAAAGGAGATCCCCAAGAGCAGTGCGCTCAACAGATTCCGCGTGGAATCGGCGCTCACAGTATTGGTCCGATTGATTTTATTTTATCACGGAGGCCGGATCGTGGAACGTGGATTGTGGATCGTGGAAAACCCCAGCGGCCACGGGGTCCAGGCCCACGATCTACGGTCCACGGTCTACGATCCTGTGGGACAATGGAACCATGCAGGACGAATACGACAGCCCGGACGCGGGAATCGTGACGACTACGATGGACAAGGTCATCAATTGGGCGCGGCAGTCGTCCATCTGGCCGATGTCGTTCGGCCTGGCCTGCTGCGCCATCGAGATGATGTCGATGAGCGCGTCGCGCTTCGACATCTCGCGGTTTGGGGCGGAGGTGTTTCGCGGCTCGCCGCGCCAGTCGGACCTCATGATCATCGCCGGTCGCGTCTCGCAGAAGATGGCTCCGGTGATCCGGCAGCTCTACGACCAGATGCCCGAGCCCAAGTGGGTCATCTCGATGGGCGCGTGCGCCACCTCGCGGGGCGTGTTCGAGAACTACGCGCTGGTACCTGTCAATCAGGTGATTCCCGTAGATGTCTACGTGCCCGGCTGCCCGCCCCGGCCGGAGCAGCTCATTTACGCTATCATGTTGCTGCAGAAGAAGATCACTTGCCACCGGGGGACCTTCCGGGAAGTGCTTAACCTGAGCAAGTAACTAGGGAAAATTCACAATTGACTGGCGTTAAATCTTGAACACCCGTCACACGGGGCGTATCATCTTCCTGAGGGGGTGGTATGCCTTTAAAGAAAGGTTGGGTCCTTTTGCTCGGCGTGTTCCTCACTGTTCCGGCCTTTTCTCAGAGCGTAACCGGTACTATTACCGGCGTAGTGAAGGATCCTAACGCCGCTCTGGTTCCGAACGCGGTTGTCGTGGCCAAGAACACGGCCACCGGCGCGGAAGATGCGACGGCCACCAATGCGGAGGGGTTCTATCGGCTGGCCAACCTGGTGCCGGGCGAGTACGTCGTCTCGGTGGAGTCCAAGGGCTTCAAGAAAACCACGCTCTCCGCCCAGCGGCTGAGCGTGAATGACTCGCTGCGCCTGGACGTGACGCTGGAGCTGGGGCAGGTGACCGAGATCGTCTCGGTCGAAGCCACCGCCACCGAGGTCGGGACCGAGGATGCCCAACTGGGCAAGGTGCTGCGCGACCCGAACGGGCTGCCGGTGCTGTCGGGGGCGGGCGGGCGCAACGTGCTTACGCTCGCTGGGACCCAGCCTGGCGTAGTCTTCGCCGGGCAAGTGGGTACCTTCTCGACCAACGGGCAGCGCGCGCAGTCCAACAACTACATGTTCGACGGCGGTGACTCCAACGACTTGGCCATCAACGTCCCGGACGCGGTGAACGTCATCTCCCCCAACGCGTTGCAGGAATTCCGCCTGGTGACCGGCGCGATGAAGGCCGAGTACGGCCGCAACTCGGGCGCGATCGTGCAGGTGGTGTCGCGCTCGGGCGGTAACTCCTGGCATGGCGGCGCTACGGAAATCTTCCGCAACACCAAGCTGAACGCGGTGCCGTTCTTCCAGAAATCCACCCCGGGCGGGACCCCCGAGAAGTTTGCCAACGGACTGCCTCGCAAGCCGCAGTGGAACAGCAACGATTTCGACGCCCAGTTCGGCGGTCCGGTGAAGAGAGATAAGACTTTCTTCTTCTTGAGCTACCTTGGGTTCCGGCGCCGCCAGGGCGTGCCGAATTCGGCCACGGTCTTTAGTGATGCGCAGCGCGCGGCCATCCAAGCGGAGGGCACTCCGGAGGCAAAGGCCCTGCTGGCCCTGGTGCCGCCCGCTTCTGCCATCAACACGCTGTTCAGCTCGCCCTCTAATTCCCTGACCCGCGACCAGGGGCTGGCCAAGTTCGATCACACCTTCAGCAGCGCCAACCGGTTCTCGGCCACCTATTTCATCGAAAACCAGGAATTCGCGGACCCGTTCGCTTTCGGCAGCGGCAGCGTCCCGGGATTCGGCACGGTGGGCAAGCTGAAGTTCCAGAACCTGGTCCTGCGCGACACCCACGTCTTCTCCCCGAACCTGTTCAACGAGTTTCGCGCCTCCTACCATCGCCGCGGCACGCTCAGTGTCATCCCGGTGAACCGCACCAAGCTGAGCAGCCTGGGGCTGGGGAAGGTCATTCCTGACGACCCGGACGCCGAGGGGCCTCCACGCGTCGACATTTCCGGCTTCACCACCTTCGGCAACACCATCCAGGGACCGCAGGGCCGCTACGACAACACCTTCCAGTACATCGACAACATGAGCTGGACCCGCGGAAAGCACATCCTGAAGTTTGGAGGTGAATTCCGCACTTACTCCCAGAACCAGGTTTTCGACTTCATCAATAACGGCTATTATGTTTTCGACGGCAGCGGCACCCAGCAAGGGCTGGTGGCGAAGAAGATCCCCGGCCTGTCGGATCCGCTCAACGACTTTGCCAACGGCTTCGCCACCCAGTTCGTGCAGAACTCGGCGGGCCGGCGCGGCTATCGCACCAACTCCCCCAACCTGTTCGTGCAAGACGACTGGAAGGTGCTTTCCAACTTCACCGTGAACCTGGGCCTGCGATGGGAGTACAACAGCAGCCTGAAGGACGTGTTTGACAGAGTGAACACCTTGCGGCTGGGCCAGCAGTCCACGGTCTTCCCCGACGCGCCGACGGGCTTGGTCTACCCGGGAGACACGGGGATCACCCGCTCTACCTACCGGGAGGACCTGAACAACTTTGCGCCGCGGGTGGGCTTTGCGTGGGACGTGCTGAAACAGGGGAAACTCGCGGTGCGCGGCGGCTACGGGCTGTTCTACGACGCGCCGATCTCGGAGCTGACCCTGCAATTCCTCACCTCGGCGCCGTTCGCCATTCAGCCGTTCACCCTGTTCACCGACGTCAACAATCCCTGGCAGGGCTCGCGCTCCAATCCGATTCCGCAGCCGTTCCCATTCAGCCCCGTGCCGCGCGGCGGCCGGTTCGACTTCACCAAAATCGCCCCCATCAGCCTGACCGTCATGGATCCGAATTTCGCTACCCCCTACGGACAACAGTGGAACCTGCAAGTGCAGACGCAGCCGTTCCGGGATTGGGTCTTGGAGGCGGGCTATGTCGGATCAAGCGGCGTGAAGCTGCTCAACCGGCGGCAGAGTAACCCGGCCATCCCGGGTCCGGGGGCCACCACGGGCAACACCAACCTGCGCCGCGTGCTCAACCAGAATAACCCACTCAACGCCAAGTTCGGGGGTGCAGTCTTTGCCGGAATCACCAACCAGCTTAGCGACGCCAACTCCAACTACCACAGTCTCCAGCTCGGGGTGACCAAGCGCTTCTCGCGCGGCTTCCAGATGTCGCATGCCTACACCTGGGGTCACGCCATCGACAACGCCTCCGGGCTGCGCGTCAGCTCGCGCATCGATAACGCGCGAGCCGACCGGGGCAACTCCGAGCAGGACATCCGCCACCGCTACGTGGGCAGCTACCTCTGGGAGGCGCCGTGGTGGAAGAACCAGGATCGCGGCCTGGGGCGCATCCTGGGCGGTTGGGGGGTTTCGGGCATTACCACGTTCCAGACAGGCCTTGTGTTCAACATCACCGAGGGTACCGACCGCTGCCTGTGCACCAGCGGCAACCAGCGCCCCGATTACATTGGCGGCAATTTGACTCTTTTTGATCCGCGATCCACCTCTGCTGTCAGCGGCCGGGCCAATTCTTACTTTGACGGCACCGGGGGCGGAACCGCGGCCGCCGACACCAATCCCTACTTCCGGCGCGTGGGAACCGGCACCAGCTTCGCCCTCGGGGCCGGGCGCTTCGGGAACATGGGGCGGAACGTCTTCCACGGCCCCGGCCTGAACAACTGGGAATTCTCCATCTTCAAGCGCACCAAGATCAGTGAATCGCACAAGCTGGAGTTCCGGGCGGAGTTCTTTAACATGTGGAATCACACGCAGTTCCAGAACCCCGACGGCGGCATCGCGTCGCCCAACTTCTGGCGGGTCACCACCGCCCAGGACCCGCGGCTGATCCAGCTTGGGCTGCGGTATATGTTCTGACGAGAACGGTCATCACAGAGAGGCAGGGCACGCAGAGGAAGCGGTGAGCAATGTAGGGCGGCCCCCACGGGGGAAGCCTGCCGACGCAGCATCAACCTTTTCCAGTTCCCGCCTGGCCCGCCTTTTCACACATTTTCACACATTTTCCTGTTGCCAATCCCTCAGTTTGTGGTATAGACTCCGAACCAGGTAAGGCTCACTAGCTTTATGAGCCTTAGGAGAACCCTTTAGGCGGGGTCTGAGATCACGAGTTGAGGTGAGAGCTATGCGCACTTTGCATGCTTGCTGCGCGCTGGTGCTGCTAGCGGCGCCGGTGTCTGCCCAAGTCACGACTGGGAAGTTGGAAGGCTCGGTCCAGGATCAGACCGGAGCCATCGTCCCCACCGCCCGGATCATGGTGGTCAACAACAGAACGAGGGTCAGTCTTGAGACGGGGGTCAACACCGACGGCCTGTACGTGTTTCCGACTTTGCAGCCGGGCGAATACACCGTCACGGCCGAGGCGCCGGGCTTTCGCAAGTCGGTCCACACCAGTGTGACACTGAACGTCGCCGATACGGTCGCAGAAAACTTCCGGCTGGAAGTGGGCCAGGTGACTGAGACGGTCACCGTGGAAGCCAGCACGGTTCGCGTGCAGACCTCGGAGACGAGCGTCGGCCGCGCGATCAATTTGCGCGATATCGACGTGCTGCCGCAGTTGGGCCGCCAGCCCTTGTCTTTGGCCATCTTCCAGGCGGGCGTGCAGATTGACGGCGGCGACGGAACTTTTTCACGCATCAATGGCCTGCGCCAGGGCAGCAATAACTCAACCCTCGACGGTATCGACGTCAACGACGCCGTGGTTCCCCGGCTCGGCCTTTCGCTGACCGCTAACAATACGGACTCGGTGGGCGAGTTCCGGATCATCACCGAGGGGGGCAA
>JACQDI010000525.1 GCA_016201195.1 Acidobacteriota bacterium
CAGCTTCCTGCAGCAGGAGCCGGCGACCGTCGATCGTTGAACGGCTCGTCCAAGCTGACAGCCTGATAGCAAGTCGCGGCTCGCAGACTCGGCGCCGCCTTTACTGCACCGCCACCGTCACCACGTTGCTCTCCTGTCCCCCCGCGCGGATCACCAGGCGGGCGGCGGCGTTGGGAGCCAGCGACGCCGGGATCAGGACATTCACTTGATAAAGTCCCGCGAAGCCGGGGGCGAGGCCGGCGAACAGCACCTGGGCGGGCTGGCCGTCGAGGGTGGCGGTGACGGTGGCCGTGGCCCGCAAGAGGGGCGAAGCAGGAGCCGGGGAGCCGGTGGTGACCGAGGGGGCGACCGCGCCCAGGCCCGTGGTATACACCTGCAATACAGTGTTGCGGAGGGCGGGGCTCAAGGTCGTGTTCAGCGCGAAATCCTGGTTGAGAACGGCGCCGGCATTGTCGGGAAAGAGAGTGAAAATGCCGGGGGCGGCCTCGTCAAGGGTGATGTCGAACCGGACCGTGCCGAATTTAGAGGTCACTTCCACCGGTTGTGTGCCGGGGCTCAAGCCGAACGGCAGTTGCAGGTTGGCCTGGAAAGGAAGCACAAACAACAGCGGGGCAGGCTGGCCGCCGACACTGATGCTGAGTCCCCCGAGGGTGGTGGGCCAGAACCGCAGGGGCAGGGTCAGCGCCTCAGCTAGGCCCGAGCCGAACAGCGATGCCAGCGATCCGGGAGCAAGCCTCGCCCCGAAGCCGGCCGCGTTTCGCATTCCCGCGGCCGAAGCGGTGAGAGTCTGCGCCGTCACCGCGAAGGAAGCCGGATCGGGATCGATCCGGAAGACGCCGGGGCCCAGCGGAGGGGAAACCGCCGGACCGCGGACCACCACTCCGCCTGCTGCCGCGCTCATCTGGTACTGCGGGGCGCCGCCGTCCAGGTACCAGAGATCGGCGGTATCGCTGCCGCTCAGAACCGCGTATTCGTCGAACGCCGCCAGCGCCGGCATGCTGACCCGATACGCCCGCCCGCCAATGCCCGTGACGCGCAACGCGGCCGCGCCGGGGCCGTGAACCAGGAAGCCGCGGGGCGAGCGCGGTTCCAGGCGCAGCCGCAGCCCATGCAGCAGCGTGGCCGTCCAGTCATGACCCAGGGCCGTGAAGCCGTTCAGGTATTCGTTCAGGCTGGTCCGGTTCCAGTCGGGGCTCGGATCGTAAATCAGAATGGAGCCATCCGGCCCGACGCCGGTCGCCACCACGTAGTGGGCGCCGCGGTCCTGGCCCGCGGAGCCGAGCAACAGCCCGAGCAGTACCGGACGCCGCTGGTTCAACGAATCGCGGATCGTGAGCGGGTCGGCGGACACCGTCTCGAAATCCGCCGCGTCGGAAACAAAGCCCAGGGCGCGGGGCAAGTTGAGGACCAGCTCCGCGCGGCCGTTGAGGGTGAAGGGAAGGTAGCCGCCGTCCAGCAGGAACTGGTTGAGCGTGGCCGGCTCCGCCAGTGCGGTCTTCGAAGCCAGCTCGCCTCGATCCTGGTAATACCGAAACAGCGCAGCCAGCGCCGTCAGCAGGCTGCCCTTCTTGTGGATGCTGGCCGCGCCGTTGCCCACCTTGAGATCGTCGATCGACTGGCGGAAGGTGGGGAAGCTCGTCAGGCGGCCGTCTTCCGCGCGGGCGCTGAAGGTGACAGTCCGGTTAGCAGCCTCGGCCGTGGCCAGCACCAACCCGGTCGAAAGGGGCAAGCGCAGCCGGGCCCGGGCAAAGCCGTCGGCATCGGTTGAGGTTTCGCCCGGCGTGGCGGCGGCCCCGGCGATCGAGCCGAACGTCACGCGCGCGCCGGCGATCGGGACCCCCGCTTCGTCGGTCAGGCGAACCACCAGCGGTTGCGCCGCCTCGCTACCGGGCAGACCGCTCTGGTTGTCCCCGGTGAACTTGGCCAACTGGTAGCGCACTTCCTCGGCGGTCCTGATCCGGTAGGTCGCCTCCGCGCGGTCGGTTCCCGCCGCGTCGCGCGCCGTAACGCGGTAGACCCCGGCGGTGGCTCCGGGGCGTATCTGCTGGTCCCACCAGTATGCGCCCGTGGACGGCGTCACCTCAAAATCAGGCTGGGAGGTGATGGAAACCGCCAGCTTGCGCCCCGGCGTAAAGCCGTTGATCGAGATGCGCACCCGGCCCCCGATCGGAACCTGGCTGGGAAGGATGGTCACCGCCGGCGTCCGGGCGGCGAGATGCTCTACCGCCTCGGCGTCTCCGGCGGCGAAGTCGATCGAGCCACCCTCGAAATTCTGCTGCGTTCGGCCTCCGGAGGCGAAGGCATCCGAAATGGGCAAGCCCAGCACGCCCGAGGCGCCGCTTAGGCGCAGATAGCGGGCCAGAATCAGCCCGCTCACAAAGTACGCCTGGCCGGCGCGAGACCCCGAGGTGAAGCCGTAGATGGCGCCGTTGGCGAACGCCTGAGAAACGCCGGCGGAGCCGAACGGTGTGGGGGCAGGCGCGGCCACCTCGGCAGAGGGCAGCCCGGCGGGGCCGCTCTCGTAGTTGAGTGCCGCCCATTTTCGGCTGATGGGTGCGCCCACCAGGGTGGGCGGCGAGCCCGCCAGTGCGTAGTTGTTTTCGAAAAGCTGACGCCCGGCCGCGTTGGAGTCCGAGGTGGCGAAACCGAGCGGGCCGACCACTCCCCCCAGGTCCGCGTAGCGCGCCAGCCGCTGCCCGCTGACCACAAAGGCCTGGGCCGACGCGTCCGCCTTCACCACCAGCAGGCGGCCCAGCGTGGCCGGCGTCAAGGCGGTAAGCTCCTGGACGTAGCCTGCACCCAGCCGCCGCACGGGATTATCGGCAGGCAGCCGTGCGGCGATGTTGTTGCGTGCCAGCGCGTCCAGCATCGCCTGCCGCACCGCCGAGTTGGGAGCGCCTTCTCCGACCAGGCAGCAGGCGGAGGTGACCGTGATGCGCAGTGTGCCGCTCGATACACCGCTCGAGAAGGCGACCACGTTGGCGAATCCGGGACCCACCGCCCGCAGCGTGGCGGTTGCCCCGCTGGCCTGGATCTGGATCACCGACTGGTTGCTGGTCGTCCAGCTCACCGGCTGATTCGTGAGGGGGTTCCCCAGGTTGTCGAAGACAGTCGCCGTCCGCTGGATGATGTTGCCCACCTGCAACGTGACCGGCGCGGCGTCCATCACCACCGAGAGAACCGGCGCGTGCGCCTCGGCGGGTTGATTCGAACCGGGTACATAGTCTACATACCCGCCCTCGAAGTTTTGCCGCTGCCGCCCCGAGAAAGGAAACTCATCGCCGATCGGATAGCCCAGGAAGGAGCCAATCTGCCCGAGTTCGTTATACTTTGCGTAAATCGTGCCGGAAACCGTGTAGACCTGGTCTTTCCGGCTTCCGGATGTGATCTGCACCACCATGCCACCCTGGAAATCCTGCTGCGTCCCGGTGGTGGAGAAGCGGGACGTAGTGTCGTGCTCCTGGTCGATCGGCAACCCCAGCGCCGGGGTGATCCGCCAGCGGCTTACGTAAGGGTCCTTGATGTAAAACGATTGTCCGGCGAGCGAGCCGTTTTGGACATAGATCAAGACGTAGCCGCTGTCGAAATTCTGCTGGACGCTGGACGCCGCGTCGACCACCGACACCAGGCCGGGAATGGGGTCGGAAACAGGAAACCCAACGTTGCCGCTGAAGCTTCCGATGGCTGTGTGCAGAGCCAGGATCTGGCAGCACATCTGGTAGGCGGCCTCCGCGCTGTCGGGCTTGGCCAGGACGTAGCTGCCCTGCGTGGGGTCGAGCGGGTCAAAGTCCTGGACGTATCCCGGCCCGTTGCGATGCACCTTGTCCTTCGGAGGCAACACGACGGAGGTGGAAAATGTCCCGCGAGCAAAGGCTTGCAGGAAGTAGCCAAGGATGGCCGAGGTCGGAGATCCGTCGCCCGGACCGCTGGCCTGCGCCAGCAACAGGCCGGTCACCATGGCCGCCAAGGCGGCCCAGACCCCGCGAAAACTCCAGCGCATTAGAAGTGTAACCCCAATCCCGCCAAAAGGTTGTGTGTGATCGTGGATCGTAGGCCCAAGGCGTCCACCATTCCCGGTCCACCAGCCACGATCCAGACGCTTCAGACCCCGACTCGGGCCGGAGCGTTGCGGTATTCGGCGACCACCTCGGCGGCGGGGCCGTCGCGGCGGACGCGCCCCAGCTCCAGCCAGACCGCCCGCCGGCAAAGGCTCTCCACCGCCCCAGCGGAGTGCGAGACGAACAGCAGCGTCTTGCCCTGGCGGCGAAAGTCTTCGATCCTGTCCACGCACTTCTTTTGAAATTCCTGGTCGCCCACCGACAGCACTTCATCGAGCACCAGGATGTCGGGGTCCAGATGAATGGCCACCGAAAAGCCGAGCCGGGCCATCATGCCGCTCGAGTAGGTGCGCAGCGGCTCGTCGATAAAGTCCGGAATGCCGGCAAACTCCACGATCGAGTCCAGGCGCGCCTGCACCATCGCGCGATTGTAGCCAAGCAGGGCGGCGTTGAGGTGGATGTTTTCGCGGCCGGTCAGGTCGGGGTGAAACCCGGATCCCAGCTCGAGCAGTGCGGCAGCGCGGCCCCGCTGGATTACAGTGCCCTCGGTGGGCGAGGTGACGCCCACGACGATGCTCAGCAGCGTGCTCTTGCCGGCGCCGTTCGCGCCGATGATGCCCACCGCTTCGCCCGCCTCGATCCGCAGATTCACGTCGCGCAGCGCCCAGAACGACACCCGCTCCCGGCGCCGCAACTTGCCCGCCACCCGCTCCGCCAGCAGTTGCCGCTTGTGGTGCAGGAAGTACCGCTTGCCGACGCTTTCCAGTTCGATCAGGGTCACACGTAGTCCGCAAACCTCTTTTTCAGCCGCCCGAACAGCACAAAACCGAAGAGCAGCGAGCCGAACGAAACCAGAGTCAGCTTGATCATCAGCGAGTGGAGCGGCGACCTCGCCTCCAGCAGGATCATGCGGCAGGCCTGTACCACTGCCGCCACCGGATTCAATTCATAGAACACCACGAAGTCCTTCGGGACCTGGTCATGAGAGTAGAAGATGGGAACCATCCAGAACAGGACCAGGTTGGCCGACTCCACCACGTAGCGAATGTCTCTGTAGTAAACATCCAGCGCCGAGAAGGCCAGAGCCAGGCCGCACACGAAGACGATCTCCAGCCCGAACACTACCGGCAGCCAGAACCAGTGCCGGTTGATGGCCCCGCCAAACCAGAACATCAGCAGCATCAGCAATATTAACTGGATCGCGAAGTGGATCACGTTTCCCAGCACCACCGAGATGGGAATCACCTCGCGGTGAAAACGCACTTTCTTCACCAGGGCCGCGTTGTCCAGAATCGAGTTGGTGCCGCTGGCCCAGGCCAGGCTGAAAAAATTGAACGGCACCAGCCCGATCAGCAGGAAGACCGGGAAATTGTGGATCTTGGTCGGAAACACCCTGGTAAAGACGTAGCTCAGCACGGCCATCATGATCAACGGATTCATCAGCGACCAGAAAATGCCCAGCGACATGTTCCGGTAGCGGACTTTGAAGTCCTTGGCGATCAGGTTGTAAAGAATATACAGATGATCGTGCGACGTGGTGGACATCTGAGGGTGAAGCTACATTGTATCAAACGGGACCAGGACGAAAGCCCGGCCGTGCTTGGGTCGAACCGCGCGGAAATGCCTTTGGTCCACGGTGAGGATCCGGTCCACCCTCAGCCGCTCGGCGGTGGCGATCACGGCGGCATCGGCCAGTCCCAGGTCGAGATCACGATGCTGCGCCAGCAGCTCTCGGCAGCGGGCCAGGTCCTGGCTGGTGAAGGCTTCGAGGGTGTAGCTTCCGCTGGAAATACCTTCGAGAAAATCGAGTTCCGCGTCGACCCCGATGAATTCGCGGAGCAGATAGTCAATCTCGGCGAGAATCGCCGTGGGGACGATAATCGGCCCGCGGCAATTCTCGATCGCCTTCGCTACCACTCGGTGATATTTGTCTTGGGCATCGTAAAGCGCGTACAAGGCGCCGGAATCGGCAACTACGGCCATCGGTGCTCCCTAACCGCCCGCCGCAACAACTCCCGGTAGCGGCTGGAGACATC
>JACQDI010000526.1 GCA_016201195.1 Acidobacteriota bacterium
CAGCTTGGTGTTGCGACCATCACAGGCCGGATCACCGACCCTACCGGCGCAGTGGTGGCCGGGGCGACGGTCGTGGTAAGCAACACAGATACCAACTTCACCTACAACTCGGTGGCGAACGCCGAGGGCATTTTCCGGGTCCCATCTTTGCAGCCGGGGCGCTACCGGGTCACTGTTGAGGCTCCGGGGTTCAAACGGTTCGTGCGCGAGAACCTGGACCTGCGCGCGGGGTTCACGCTTCCGGTGGACGCCGTGCTGGAGGTGGGCACGGTATCGGAGCAGGTGCGGGTCACGGCCGAGGCGCCCTTGCTGGAGACCGAGACCTCGGCGCCGGGTACTGCCCTGAAGGGCGAGAACCTTTACAACCTCCCGTTGTTCCAGCGCAACGTCACCAACATCCTCCGGCTGGTACCCGGAATCGCGTACCAGGGAACCAGCATGGGCATCGGGGCCGGCCATGTGGCTGGCCTGCGTGACACCGCCATCGGCGTCTTTGAAGACGGCGCCATCGCCAACAACCCGCTGGGCAGCACCGGGATCGTAAGCCCCATCCTGAACAACGTGGAGGATGTCAAGGTTCTGACCACCACCCTGCCAGCCGAATACGGGAATGCAGCCGGCGGCGTGGTCGACATCGTGCGCAAGGCCGGAAGCAACGAGTTTCACGGACTGGCCTCCGGTTACGGCCGCTCTCGCAGGATGCAACACCGTCTCTTCTTCGACCAATACAAGTACTCGCAACCGCAGCCCGGCTACCCCAACGGCGTGCCGACGTTCTTCCTGCTGCCGGATGCTAATGCGGGCGGCCCGGTCGTCTTGCCTAAAATCTACAACGGCCGCAATCGCACCTTCTTTTTCTTCGGCTGGCAGAAGCTCATTGAGAAGAAAGAGGTGACGGCTTACAGCAACGCGCCGACGCCGGACATGAAGGCGGGTGACTTTTCCTTTGGCGGCGTGGGCAACCAATTGTGGGACCCAGCCACGACCCGGCAGCTCCCCAACGGAACCTGGGTACGCGATCCCTTGCCGGACCGGCGTGTCCCGCTGAGCCGCTTCGATCCGGTGGCCGCCAAGGTCATCGCGATCGACCCCTGGGTTTCGCCCAACCGGGTCACCACGCCCAATGCCAACGGACCGGTCGAGAACATTATTTATGGCGAGAGGGCGCGCGTGTTCAATGAACAGTACAACGGGCGCATCGATCACCAAATCCGCCAAAACCTGAAGCTGAACGGGACCTGGAGCTACGCGCACACCAACGGCACCGGCCGGCCGCCGCGCAACATTCGCAACCTGGATTTCGATGCTGCTGACGGCGCCACCACGCCCACGAACAACCAGAACTTCTCCATTGGAACGAACTGGATCATCAGCCCTTCCACCATCAGCTCGACCCGCGTCGGGTATCTGCGGTTCTTCTCGCAGCGCTTCGTGCCCTCCTATGGGAAGAACTGGCCCAGCCAGCTTGGGGTTCCCAACATTCCAAGCGACTTGTTACCTTCCTTCGGCATTTCGGGCAGCGGCGGCCTCACGGGGGCCGGCAACGCCGGGCTTCCTGAGTCGATTTACGGGCTGGCCGTCTCGGGACCGTTCAAGCGAGCCAACGAGACCCTCTCGTTCCGCAGCGATCTCACCAAGATCCATGGGACTCACGCTTTCAAGATGGGCTACCAGCGATTGCGGTATCGCCTCAACTCTTTCACCCTTAGCTACCCCAGCGGCGACTTCCGATTTGACCTCATGACCGCCGATGTGCAATCCAACGGGCAGCCGGTGCCGCGCACCGGCAACACCTTCGCCGGATTCCTTCTCGGTTATGTGCGCCAGGCCCAGTTCACACGGACGCTGGCAAACTGGTACCCGCGCTCGGGATCCAACGCCTTCTATTTCCAAGACGACTGGAAGTTCTCACCGACCCTGACGTTCAATCTGGGCGTCCGGTACACGAACGAGAGCCCGTTTGCCACGAAGTACGGCCAGGAGACGAATTTTGATCCTAAGGCGATCGACCCGCTCACGGGAAGGGTCGGCGGCCTGATTCATCCCGCGGGCGCCCTAAGCGGCCGCGACAACAACAACTTTCTGCCGCGGATCGGGCTGGCCTGGCATCCCTGGCAGAAGTGGGTCTTTCGCGGCGGGTTCGCCGTAAGCACTATCGACGTCAAGTATTCGCAGCAAAACTCCCAGTTCCAGGAGTTCGAAGCGCTGGCAAACTACCAGCAGAATCCGGGCGATCCGCGCCCCATCTATCGGATCAGCCAAATTCCAGCGCAACCGGCGTTCAACGTCCTGCCCAACGGCACATCGCCGTTCCTCGGTACAAACTTCAGCGCGCGCGACGCCCAGTACTACGACCCCAACCTGCGCAACCCTTACGCCATGAACTGGAACTTCACCGTCCAGCGCACGTTGGGGACCAATTACCTGATCGAGATCACCTATCAGGGCTCCGCCGGGGTCGGGCTGATCAACAACTGGGAGTACAACACGTTCCCGATTGACTTCGGCGCCAATGACCCGGCGCTGCGCGCCGCAGCCTTCGCGGCCCCGCAGAACTACCGGCCGTTCCCGCAGTTTGGCAGCATCCGCGTGCGGTCTAATTTCGGACACTCCTCCTATCATTCGGGTTCGATCAAACGAACAGAGCAACGACAATGACGGATCGGGGGTGGCCCCCATCACCAACCGGCGTCGGGAGAAGGCGCTCTCTAACTTCGATCGCAGGCACCACCTAGTCGGCAGCGTCGTCTGGGAATTGCCAATGGGAAAGGGCAAGCGATTCCTCAATCGCGGCGGCGCGTGGGACCGCATTTTCAGCGGGTATACGATTGCGTACGTTCAGACCCTGGATAGCGGAAACCCGCTGAACCTCGACTTCGCCGCCAGTCCGTTTAACTACTACCCCACGTTCGCGGGCAGCCGCCGCCCCAATGCCGTCCGGCCGAACCCGGGGTTGCGGGACAACTACCGGGACATGGGTCCGGACCGCTTCTCGGCGTCGGGCATCAACCCCGTCATCGACATCGGGTACTTCGGCTATCCGGCCGCGTTTACCCCCGGCAACCTGGGCCGCAACGTGGTCACTGGGATCCCGCTCGTCGTGGGTCAGATTTCGGCCCAAAAGAACATCCATATCAACGAGCGCTTCAAGTTCCAGGTTCGGTGGGATTTCCAGAACTTCATGAAGACGTGGACCTTCCTGAACCCAACGACAACGGTGGACTTGCAGAATCCACAGACGTTTGGCAAAGTTCGCGCAGAAGCCCGCACGGCCGAGTGGGGCGGCCAGCCGATCATGCACCTGACGCTGGCGTTGTCCTTTTAGCCGACTGCGCCGCAAATTTGCGACGGCCCAGCCACAATACGAACCACCGGCCAACCACTTACTGTCAGTTAACGCTAATGAGGAGCCGCCCTACTCCCGCCCGCAGCACGGACCCGGGGGGATGGGGCTGCCGTGGGGGCAGCGGCTGGGGTGGCCGAGGAAGGTGCAGATCCGCTCGGTGACCTCGGGGCTGAGGATGTGCTCGAAGGTGCAGGCGTTGGACTCGATCTCCTGGTCGTCGCGCAGGTCCAGGGTATCGGTGAACAGCCGCTCGGCCAAGCGGTGGCGGCGGATCACACTGGCCGCGCGGCGCCGGCCTTCCTCGGTGAAGTTCATCTGCGCGTCGAGCAGCCCGATGCGGGTCATGGTGGAGGTCAGGCGGCGGCGCTCGGCCTCCGAGAAATGCGTGGCCTCGTTGTGGGTGGTACCCTCTATGGCCATCCACATGTGCTCCAGAACCTCGTCGAAGTTTTCGTTCTCCTCGAAGCTGAACACGGTGGTCTGGGCGATGCGGCCGTGTTCCAGGTCGATGCGGCGATCAGCCCTTCGCCCCACTTTCTCGTCGTGGGTCACCATGAGGATGCTGTTGCCCTCGTCGTGCAGCCGCTCCAGAATTTGAAGCACGATCTCCTCGTTGGCCGCGTCGAGGTTGCCGGTCGGCTCGTCGGCCAGGATGATGCGCGGCTGGTTGATCAGGGCGCGAGCGATGGAGACGCGCTGCTGCTCGCCTCCGGAAAGCTGCGCGGGCAAGTGTTGCGCGCGCGCCGCCAGACCCACCCGCTCGAGCGCCGCCAGGGCGGACGGCTCGTCGGTCATGCTGTGGAAATACTGCGCCACCATCACGTTTTCGAGCGCGGTCAGGTAGGGAATCAGGTGATACTGCTGAAAAATGAAGCCGACCGTCTCGGCCCGGAAGCGGGTCAACTCCTGGTGGTTGAGGCTCGCGGTCTCGGTGCCGCCGATGCGCACGCGGCCGCTGGAGGGCTGGTCCAGGCACCCCAGGAGGTTCAGCAGCGTGGTCTTGCCCGACCCGGACGGTCCCATGATGGCCAGCCATTCGCCCGACTCCACCTGAAAGCTCACCTGGTCGAGGGCGCACACCGAGTCCGAGTAATACTTGGTGACGTTTTCCAGCTCGATGAACGCCATCACTCTCCTCGCAGGATCACCGCTGGCTCGATCCGGCGGACGCGCCGCAGCGGGACCACGATCGCCGCCAAGGCCACCAGCAGTGTCACGCCGGCCACTGGAGGAAGCACCTCCCAGCGGGTTTCCACGGGCTGGTGGAAGATCTGCCAGCCCAGCCACCGCGCCAGCAGCCATCCTAGCGCGAAACCGCCCAGACTGCCCGCCAGGGCCACCGCCGCCGCCTCGGCAGCGAACAGCGCGGCGATGCGCCGGTCGGACCCGCCGATCGCTTTCAGGATCCCGATCTCTTTGCGCCGCTGGTAGACGATGGCCCCGAAGTTGTTCATCACGCAGAGCATCACGATCAGCAGCACCAGCAGGGTCAACCCCAACAGCGTGCCGCGGATCTTCAGCACCACGCCCGCTTCCGACTCGACCACCGCGCGCAGCACGCGCACTTCGGCCTCGGGCAGCGCTCGCGCCAGCTCGGCCCGGGCTTGCTCCACCCGCGCGCCGTCCACACGCACCGCAATCAGGCTGGCCCGGTTTCCAAGTCCCGCTTCGTCGATCGGAATCAACACCTGGGAATCCTCGGCACCGCCGGTGGAGACAATCCCGACCACGCGCCGCTGCTGTCCGGCCACTTCCAGCGTCGAGCCGGGGTGCAGGTGGAACCGCTCAGCCACACGCTCGCCGGTAAGGCATTCAGCCGCCAAAGGCCGGCGACTGCCGGCCACCTGCCAGTAGCTGGTGAGCGGCTCCGCGCGCACGAAATCCACCCCCGCCAGCACCACCGGCTCCCCGTTCACGGCTTGTACCGCGTAAAGGAAGGGCGCCGCTGTGCCATGTTTCTCCGCTTCGGCCAGCACGGTGAGCGGCAACGTCTGGCGATCTCCGACCGGGGAGATGATCAGGTTTGCGCCGTAGCCGCGAAACTCGCCGCGCAGCTTCCGCTCCACATCCGAGTAGAGACCCAGCAGCGCGGTGGCCAGCGTCGCCGCAATGGTCAGCGCCGCGAGCGCCAGCGCAATCCGTTGCCGGCGCTCGATCATCGCTCGCCAGACGAGGCGGGGAAAGATCAACTCTCCTCCTTCAGAACCGGCGCCACCTCCAGCCGCAGAGCCGACCGCATCGGGACCGCGGAGCCGGCGAGCGAGGCGGCGACCGCCGCCAGGATCACCAGCACGGGGAGCAGCGGCGAGAGTTCGAGCGGAGAATGGAACACCTGCAGTGAGACCTGCCGGGCCAGGGCCACTCCTGCCAGCACGCCGAGCGCGCCGCCCACCGCCCCTTGCAGGCTGACCTCGACGGCAAACAACGCCGCGATCAACCCGTTTTGCGCCCCGACCGCCTTCATCACCGCGATCTCAGACCGTCGCTCCAACACCGTGGTGGCCATCGCGCTCCAGATCATCAGCGCGGCGGTGACCATCGCAGCCAGACTCACCAGCAGCATCAGCAGCCGGACCTGGTTCAGGATCCGCCCTTCGTTGTCGGCGACGCGGCGGATCGGCCGCGCCACGGCCATGGGCCACTGCTCGTGAATCTGGTGGGCAATCGAGCTGATGTAGGGTGTGCAGTACCAGCGGTCGTACTCCTGCGTGGTCATCTGAGTGGGGTCCTTGCGGGCGAAGGCGTCTTCGGGCTTGGTGAGTGCGCCCACCTGAACCTGGCTCACTTGGCCGGGCCGATCCGTGAAGTGCTGCACGGTCTCGAGGCGCGTGAAGATCTGGTCGTCTTCTTGACCCCCGGTCACCAGCAGGCCGCGCACTACAAACGGCTCGCCCCACAGGCTCACGCGGCCGCCAGGCCGGACACCCAACCGGCCGGCCAAAGCGGAGCCCACCAGCGCCTCCCGCGCCGCCGGATCCGCTGCCGGGTCATCGATCCACGCCCCGTCAACTTTCCACGTCCGGTTCAGGTCCCGCACCCCGGTCGTGAGCCTCTCGTTGCCGGGCGCGGTGTACTGGCGGTTGAACCAAGTACCCTGTACCACGACCTTGCTTCCACCCGCCTCGACAGTGACCGGCAGGAAGGGAGCGAAGGCGGTGATGTTGTGCCGCCAGAAGGTGGCCTTGAGCTTGGGCAGCACGCTTTCGGGAATGAAGGTAGCGTCAGCCACCGGACGGTAGTCGATGCCGCCGATCTCCACTGGAAGGGCGGCCGCTCGGGGGATCACCAGCAGGTTGGCGCCGAAACTCCGCAGCTCGCGGCTCACCCGGTCGCCGATATCCACCAGCACCGCCAGCATGGCCGTGGCGATCGAGCTGGCCAGCGCCACCGCGGCGATCGTCATCAGCTTGCGGCGTGGGGAGCACGCCAAGGACTGGCGAACGAGCCGGACGAACATCTCAGTGAATCTCGCAGAGCAGAGTGGCGCAGGCTTCAGCGGCTTCAGCCTGCCGGGTCGAGACTCGTCTCGACCCGAGCGCCGACACGAGTGTCGGCGCGGCACGCAAGAGTGCGTGCGCCACGTCGCTTCGGTCACCGTATCGCGCGTGTCTCATTTGGCGAAGTGCTTGGAGCCGGCGTCCAGGTCCGTCGCGTTGATCACCAGGTCGGTCCCTTCCGTCCAGGTCCGTCGCGTTGATCACCAGGTCGGTCCCTTCCACCCGCGACGCAAGTGCAATTGGGTTGCAGCCGCCGGCCACGCCAATGGTGGGGATGGAGATGGCCGAGGCGCAGTTCTTGCACAGCACGTGCGGCCCTTTCTGATAGTAGCCCTGGTTGCCGCAGATCAGGCAGGCGTCGAGCGCCGTGGCCAGGGTCTGGTCCGGCCGCTGGATCACGATCAGGCGAGTGGTCACGCCGTTCGATTGGTAGGAGAACCGATGCAACTGGCCGTCGCTGACCGAGGCCACCGGGATGCGGACCAGTCCGTTGACGGCGGTGAGGGCGAGCGCGGGCGTGAGCTGGGTCTCCGCCTTGGCGTACACGAATTCCGCGGTAATGAACACGATGAAGACGAACGAGGCGGTGCAGACGGCAGCCATCCAGAGCCGCTCCCGCCGCGCCGACCAGACGGCTTTGCGCCAGGCGGCGCTGCCCGGCTCTCCGGAAGGCGCCGGCTGCCGGCCGCGCCAGTCGAACAGCACCATCCAGGCCGCCAGCGCCAGCACGGTGACGAAAAAGAACACGTCGTTGCGCACGATGGGGCCGATGAGCGCCATCTCCCGCGCGCTCGACGGCAGGATCCGCCCCTCGGAAAGCTCGTGCAACCCGGTGATCAGCAGTTGCAACACAACTACAAAAAGAATGGTGGTGGTGATGCGGAAAAACCGCCGCAGGTCGATGCGCACCGCGCCGCGGATGAAGGTGATCCCGAAGGCGACGGCCAGCCCCAGGCCGAGCACTACGCCGCCGGCCTCGAGCAGCGAGTCGCTGGTGAACCGGACCGCCGAGAGCATCAGCAC
>JACQDI010000551.1 GCA_016201195.1 Acidobacteriota bacterium
AGGAACACCACGAAGCCCTGCCGCGCCAGGTTGATCCCCCGCCCCGGCAAGGACGCGAGCGGCTGGTTCTCGAGCCGCCCGTAGGCCCAGTGGCCGTGCGGCGAGACCACCCCGGGGAACTTCCCCTCGCGCCCCCGCGGCCGGTAGAGGTTCCCGCCCAGGTAAAAGCCTGGGTAGGTTTCGAGCAGCACCTTCTCGATCGAATACCCCTCGCGGTCCAGCCGGCCGAACACCTCGGCGTGGATGGGGCCCTTCGCCGGCATCGGCCACAGACCGCTCGCGGCCAGCATCTGCTTTCGCAAAAATGCCGCCCGCTCCAGCCAGGCTTCGCGGCTGGCGTATTCCGCCATCTCGAAATGCGAGTCGGTGTGAAGGACCAAGGTGTTGCGGCGGTCCTGGTCGGGAATCTGCGCCGGAGCCGGCATGGCCAGGCACACCAGCAGCGTCAGTGCGTATCTCATAGTCGTCGATTGTAACGCGGTCCTTGCAGCGCGGTCACAACAGCTCCTTCATGAGACCTTCCAGGTCCACGAACTGCGCCTCCACCCCGCGATAGCTCCGCCTGAAGCCCCGCCGGACGTCCTGCGCTACCACATAGCTCTTCCCGTGCGGATACTGCCGGCGAAAAATGAGAAGGTTCGCCGGATCGAAATCGTCCGCCGACCACTTGCACTCAATCGTCATCACCTCCCGGCCGCGGCGAGGCACCAGGGCGAAATCGATCTCGTGCTTCTGCTTGTCCCGCCAGTATTGGACGCCCCGCTGCGGGAAGCGGGAATGAATCTCGTTCAGCACAAAGTGCTCCCACAGGATGCCCAGATCGTCGGGCCGCAGGCTCTCCCACCCGCGATAGAAGCAGACAAAGCCGGTATCAAAGGCGTAGACCTTGGGCGCCGCTACGATCTCGGTCGCCTTGTGCGTGTGGAACGGGCGGATCACGTGGGCAACGAAGGTGGCCTCCAGAACCCCGAGATAGTTGACGATCGTGGTGCGGCTCACCTCACAGGGACCGGCAAAGCTCGACGCCTCAAAGATCCCCCCGCTCTGGACGAACAGCAGCTCGGCAAACCTCTGAAACGAGTGGCGGCGCTCGAGCCGGAACAACTCCTGGATATCCTTGGCCCAATACGCGTCCATCCACTCCTGGAAATCTGCCTCGGGCACCTGCGGCTCCAGAAAGAACGGAGGCAGGCCCCCGTGGAGCAGCCGGTGCTTCAGGTCCTTCGATCCGAAATCAGCCAGATCGAGAGAGTTCATCGGCGTCAGCCGCAACTCCACCTTGCGGCCGGTGAGAGTGTCACGGAACTTGGAGGAAGCGCCCAGAACGGACGAGCCGGTGGCCAGAATCCGGGTCTTCGGATAATGGTCGGCGGCGATCTTGAGGATCTCCGAGGGGTTTCGCAGGCGGTGGATCTCGTCGAGCACCACCGTCTGGCCCCGGTGCTCGTCAAGAAACGGCTCGGGCTGCTCCAGCAGGCGCCGCACCGAGGGCAGCTCGCAATCAAAGTAGCGGGAGCCGGAAACGCTGCGGCACAGGAAGGTCTTGCCGGTGCGGCGCACCCCCACCAGCCAGATCACCGATCGCCGGGTCCAGGCCTGCTCCAGCCGCCCGATCCAGAACCGCCGTTTTACCATTCGCCATCATGTTATCATATGGTTATACTAATCGCAACACTGATTTCATTTAGTAATACTAAAAGAAATCATACTTTCGTTTAGTAAAACATGACCAGCCGGGATGGGGCCCTCTTTCCACTCGGCGAGCCAGGGCGAAGAGCAGGCACAAAGCAAGCGTACGCAAGCGAAACGAGGTCCCCACGTGACACAATAAAGGCTTATGCGTCGAGTGGCGCTGTTGCTATTGGCCGCGGCGGGCGTGGCCGCGGCTGAGAAGATCGACTTCGAGGACGGCAAGCTGTCGCGCTGGATCCTGCCCTCCCCCGCCGATTGGAGGATCGCGGCCGAGGGCGGAAACCACTTCCTGCGGCTGCTCCACAAGGGCCAAATCGGCACGCCCCGCCGCCCCTTGCAGTACGCCATTCTCAAGGACGCCTGCCTCGGCGACTTCGATCTCCGGGTCAAGGTGCGCCGCGCGGGCAAGAGCATGATGATCGCCTTCGTCTACCAGGACACGCTGCACTTCTACTACGCGCACATCTCCTCCGACAGCGGCGAAACCGCCGTCCACAACGGCCTGTTCAAGGTCGACGGCGGCGAGCGGTTCCGCATCGGCGGCCACGGCTCGAAACCGGTGCTGCCCGACCAGAAGTGGCACGAGATCCGCCTGGTGCGGCACGCGGCCAGCGGTGAAATCGTGCTGTTCGCCGACGACGACCCGGAGCCGCGGTTCTCCCACCTGGACACCGCCTTCCGCTGGGGCCGCATCGGCCTGGGATCGTTCGACGAGACCGGCGATTTCGACGACCTGCGCCTCGAAGGAGAGCCCCGTTCCGAATGTCGATAGAATACCTGCGTCCCGGGGCCAGCGCCGCCCAGGCCCGCGTCGTCCTGTTTGATTTCGACGGCACCGTTTCGCTCATCCGCTCCGGGTGGGTGGAGGTGATGGTGCCGATGATGGTCGAGATCCTGCTCGACCTGAAGACCGGCGAGAGCGAAGCCGGGCTGCGCGCCCTGGTCAGCGAGTTCGTCGGCCAGCTCACCGGCCGCCAGACCATGTACCAGATGATCGAACTGGCGCGCCAGATCGACCTGCGCGGCGGCAAGCCCCTCGACCCGCTCGAGTATAAGCGCCTCTACTACCAGCGGCTGAATCACCTGATCGAAGACCGCATCGAAGGATTGCGCGCCGGCCGCATCGCCCCGGACCAGATGATGGTGCCCGGCGCGCGCCGCTTGCTGGATGCTCTGAAGGAGCGGGGCCTGGAGATGTACCTGGCCAGCGGCACCGATCAGCCTTACATGCGCGAGGAGGCCCGGCTGCTACAGGTCGACGCCTGCTTCGACGGCCGCGTTTACGGCGCGCTCGACGACTACAGGAGCTTCTCCAAGAAGATCCTCATCGAGCGCCTCATTTCCGGCAGCCAGCACCGGGGCGACCAGTTCCTCGGCTTCGGCGACGGCTACGTGGAGATCCAGAACATCAAGGAGGTCGGCGGCGCGGCCGTGGGCGTGGCCACCGACGAGCCCCTCTGCGTCGAGGTGGACCAGACCAAGCGCCGCCGCCTGGCCGGGGTCGGCGCCGATTGGATCATTCCCAATTACAATTGCTACCATGAACTGATGGCGGCTTTGTTTAACGAATGAGCTTCTCGCATGGGCTCCCGCTACCCCATCTTCGACCGCTCGCGTTTGTGGATCAAGTCGCTCGCTGAGCGCCGCCACGACATGGACCTGGATACCCTCCTCGACCTGGACGCCACCGAGCCTACCTTCTCTCACCCGCAACTGGCCGCGGTGGCCACACGGCTGGCGGAGGCCCGGGCGCGCGGCGCGGCGCGCATCCTCATGCTCGGCGCCCATGTACTCAAAGTCGGCGTCTCACGGCACCTCATCGACCTGCTCGAGCGGGGCTGGCTGACCCACATCGCCTTCAACGGCGCCGGCGCCATCCACGACTACGAGCTGGCGCGCGTCGGCGCCTCGACCGAGAGCGTGGCCCGCTACATCCAGACCGGCGAATTCGGCCTGTGGCGGGAAACCGGCGCTCTCAACGATTGGATTCGTGAGGCGGCGGACCTCAGCCTGGGCCTGGGCGAGAACGTCGGCAGACGCATCGCCGAGAGCGATTTCCCCCACAAGGACGTGAGCGTCTTCGCGGCCGCGTACCGTTCGGGAGTTCCGGCCACGGTCCATGTCGGCGTGGGATACGACATCATCCACGAGCATCCCAACTGCGACGGCGCGGCTCTGGGGAAGGCGAGCTATCACGACTTTCTGATCTTTACCCGCTCGGTCGAAAGCCTGGAGGGGGGCGTGCTGTTAAGTTTCGGCTCGGCTATTATGGGCCCCGAGGTGTACCTCAAGGCGCTCTCCATGGCCCGGAACGTGGCTCACCAGGAGGGGCGAAGGATCTGCCATTTTCTGACCGCTGTTTTTGACCTGGTGCCGATCGGGGGCGATTATCACCGCGAGCTGCCGAAGACCGACCCGGGCTACTACTTCCGGCCGCACAAGACGATCCTGGTGCGCACGGTGGCCGACGGCGGCGAGAGCATCTATTTCTGCGGCGACCACCGGGCCACGCTGCCCGCCTTGCGCCGGGCGATCCTGGTGGAGGCTTGCAAATGAACCTCCCCGACCTGCTGGCGAAGTTTTCCGGCCTGCGGGCCCTGGTGGTGGGCGACATCTGCCTGGACCGCTGGTGCTACTACGATCCCTCGGTCGCCGAGCCCTCGCGGGAGACCGGTATCCCCCGCGTCGGTGTAGTGGCCACCGAGGTCACCCCCGGCGCCGGCGGCACCATCGCCAACAATCTCGTCGCCCTGGGCGCGGGGCGCGTATCCGTGATCGGGGCCATCGGCCAGGACGGCTTCGGCTTCGAGCTCGAGCATGCGCTCGCCGACCGCAAGATTGAATACAACCTGCTGGTCGCCTCGAAGAGAATCCAGACGTTCACCTATACCAAGCTCATCAACCAGGCGAGCGGCGTCGAAGACCTGCCCCGGTGCGACTTCCTCAACACGCGGCGGTTGCCGGAAGACGTGGAAAACCAGCTCATCGTGAACTTCAACGCGCACTTCCACGAGTTCGACGTCATCCTGGTTTCCGACCAGGCGGAGACCGAGCCCGGGGGCGTGGTGACTGCGCCGCTGCGCGACCTGATCGCCGATGTGGCCGAACGCTATCCGGAAAAGGTGATTGTGGCCGATTCCCGCGCCCGCATCGAGCGCTTTCGCAACGTGATCGCCAAGCCCAACCACGACGAGGCCTCCGCCGCCTGCCGCCGGCTGTTTGGCGAGACAGACCTCCATCGGCTGCGCTCGTTCATTGGCGGCCGCCCGCTGCTGGTGACCAAGGGTGACCGCGGCGTGCTGCTGGTCGACGAGCGCGGCGAACACCTGGTGCCCTCCGAGAAGGTCCCGCACCCGGTCGACATCTGCGGCGCCGGCGACAGCTTCGCCGCCGGCCTGGGGCTGGCCCTGCGCGCGGGGTGTGATTTTCCCACCGCCATTCGCTTCGGCAACCTCGTCTCCTCCATCACCATCATGAAGAAGGGCACGGGCACCGCCGTCCCCGAGGAGATCCTGGCCAAGGCGGCCGTCCGCCTAAACTGAATGCTGCGTAAACCGAAAGATATTCTCGCTATCGACATCGGGGGCGCCAAGCACTCCCTCGCCCTGTTTCACGACGGTCGCCTGACGCGGCGCGAAACCTGGCCCACCGACGTCGAGGGCGGCCGCCCCTGGATGGTCGACCGGCTCCGGACGCTGGGCCGCGAATGGCGCCAGGCAGAGCCACCCGCTGCCTGCGGGATCGGCTTCGGCGGCCCGGTGGACTTTGCCGCCCAGCGCGTCGGCTGCTCCATGCACGTCGGCGGCTGGGAGGATTTTCCCCTCTCGGCCGCCCTCGAAGAGGCGCTGGGCATCCCCTGCCGCATGGATAACGACGCCAACCTCGGCGCCCTCGGCGAATACACAGCCGGCGCCGGACGCGGCTGCCGCTCGCTGCTCTACATGACCCTCTCCACCGGCATCGGGGCGGGCATCCTCATGGATGGAAGAATCCTGCGTGGGGCCGACTCGCTGGCCGGAGAGCTGGGCCACATTTCGCTCGACCCGGAGGGGCCGGTGTGCTCCTGCGGCTCGCGCGGATGTTTCGAAGCGCTCTGCTCGGGCCGGGCCATCGAGCAACGCACCGGGCGCCCACCCGCTGAGTTGCTGCAAGACCCGGCCTTTCGCGCCGGCTACATTCCGACCCTCGCCCGTGGCCTGCGCGCGGCGCTCCTGCTGCTCAACCCGCAGCGCGTGGTCATCGGCGGCGGGCTGAGCAAGGCCGGCGAGACCCTGTTCGCCGAGCTGCGCGCCGAGTTGTGCCGCCAGATCCCGGGCTCGCTTCCGGTCCGCGTCGATATACAGCCCGCGGCGCTGGGTGACGATTCTGTCCTCTGGGGAGCGTTCGCTCTGGTAGCCCCGTAGCGGTTCGCAGTTGCTAGAATGGGGCCGTAATGACTTTCTCCGAACAGTACAAGTCCAAATTGCTGGAGACCGTTCGGTCCATTCCCGTGGACAAGGTGGAGGAGGCCATTCGCGTGCTGGCCCGCGCCCGCCAGGAAGGCAAAGCGATCTTCGTGTGCGGCAACGGCGGCAGCGCCTCCACCGCCTCGCACTTCGTCTGCGATATGGTCAAGGGCGCGAGCTACGGCCGCCCGGCGCGGTTCCGCATCCAGGCCCTCACCGACAGCCTGCCCACCATCACCGCCTACTCGAACGACGTGGGCTACGACCACGTGTTCGTCGAGCAGTTGCGTAACTTTGCCGGCCCCGGCGACGTACTCATCGCCATCAGCGGCAGCGGGAACTCCCCCAACGTGCTCCGCGCCGTCGAGTACGCGAATTCCATCGGCTGCTGCACCATCGGCCTGTCGGGCCGCGACGGCGGCCAGCTCGCCCCCATCTCGCAGCTCTCCATCCACGTCCCCGAGCCCCACATGGGCCGCATCGAGGACGCCCACCTGCACATCTGCCACATGATCGGGTATTACTTCATGGAAGAGAAGTAGGGCCCGAGCACAAATCCCGCCGCGCAAGAAACGGCTTCCTTTGCTTTCACCGGATCGTCATGGAAG
>JACQDI010000116.1 GCA_016201195.1 Acidobacteriota bacterium
AAGCCATGAGCCGCGCAGGTTACGCCGAGGCCGCGCCTAACAATGGCATGCAGCGGACGCGCAGCATAGCGGCTCTCTCAAGATGAAGTTGAATGCGCGCCGCTGATGCCCAAATCGTTAGCCGGAGCCCCTCGCAGTGGTCAACCGGTTTTCGTGACACACTCTTCGCACTGACAAGTTGCAGGGAAGCATCCTGTCACTGCACTTGGCGAGGCTCAAGAATCAACGCTTATGGGGCGGGGAGCCACCCTACGGAGTGCGCACCCGGAGGAACTGCTCTTCCTCCACCTGGCGACGGACTTCGCGGCGGCGGCGGCGATTCTCGTAGCTGGCGGCGATGAAGGCGGCAAACAGCGGGTGCGGCTCTAAGGGCTTGGACTGGAACTCGGGGTGAAACTGGCAGCCGAGGAACCAGGGGTGGTCGGGGATCTCGCAGATCTCCACGTAGGTCTTGTCCGGAGTTTCGCCGGAGATGCGCAGGCCGCCGGCGCAGAGGGTTCGCTCGTATTCCCGATTGAATTCGTAGCGGTGGCGGTGGCGCTCGCTGATCTCGGTGCGGCCGTAGGCGCGGTGGGCAAAGCTGCCCGGCTGAAGCGCGCAAGGCCAGGCGCCCAGCCGCATGGTTCCGCCCAGGTCGTCGATGCCCTTGAGCTCGCGCAACTTGTAGATGACGCGGTGGTCGGTAGCGGGGTTGAACTCGCTCGAGTCGGCGCCTTCCAGGCCACAGACGTGGCGGGCAAATTCGATGACCATGGTCTGCATGCCCAGGCAAATGCCGAAGTAGGGGACCTTTTCCTCGCGCGCGTAGCGGATGGCCTGGATCATGCCGGCAATGCCGCGCTTGCCAAAGCCGCCGGGGACCAGGATGCCGTCGTAGGGCTCGAGCTGGCGCCGCCAGTTCTCACCCTGCTCCTGAGCTTGGGAGATGCCCTCGGCCTCCACCCAGTCGAGGTTCACGCGCAGGTTGTGGGCGAGACCTCCGTGCTGTAGCGCTTCCTTCAGGCTCTTGTAGCTGTCCTCGTATTCGGTGTACTTACCGACGATGCCGATGGAGACCTCGTCGGTGGGATGGGACAGGCGCACCAGCATGGCTTCCCAGGCGGCGAGGTCGCGGGGCGGGGCGTCGAGGCGGAGGTGGCGCAGAATGATGTCATCCACACCCTCCCGGGCGAAGCCGATGGGGACCTCGTAAACGCAATTGACGTCGTGGGCGGCGATGACCGCCTCTTCGTCGACATCGCAGAACAGGGCGATCTTGCCCTTTAGCTCCGCGGAGAGGAAACGCTCCGTGCGGCACAACAGCATGTCGGGCTGGATACCGATGGCCCGCAGCTCCTTGACGCTGTGCTGGGTGGGCTTGGTTTTCAGCTCCTGGGCGGCCGAGATCCAGGGAACCAGGGTGACGTGGACAAACATACAGTTGTCGCGGCCCAGCTCGTGCCGCATCTGGCGGATGGCTTCCAGAAACGGCAGCGACTCGATGTCGCCGACGGTGCCGCCGATCTCGATGATGGCCACGTCGACGTTGGCGGTGACCTTCTTCATGGCGGCCTTAATCTCGTTGGTGACGTGGGGGATGACCTGGACGGTCTTGCCCAGGTAATCGCCGCGGCGCTCCTTCATCAAGATCTGCTCGTAGATGCGGCCGGTGGTCCAGTTGTGATCCTTGGTGAGGCGGACGTGGGTGAAGCGCTCGTAGTGGCCCAGGTCGAGGTCGGTCTCGGCCCCGTCGTCGGTGACGAAGACCTCCCCGTGCTGGAAGGGGCTCATGGTGCCCGGGTCGACGTTGAGGTAAGGATCGAACTTCTGGAGCGAGACGGTGAGGCCGCGGCTTTCGAGCAGGCAGCCGATGGAGCTCGCAGAGATGCCCTTGCCCAGGGAGGAAACCACGCCGCCGGTGACGAAGATGTATTTAGCCATGTTTGTGCTCCAAAGATCGTGGATCGTGGATCGTGGACCGTAGAACGATATTTCGGACGCGTTCGAGGTCTTCGGGGGTGTCGACGCCGATGGCTTCGTAGTCGGTTTCGACCACCCGGATCGAATAGCCGTTTTCGAGAGCGCGAAGCTGCTCGAGCTTTTCGGCGCGCTCCAGCGGGCCGACAGGAAGCTGCGAGTAGCCGAGCAGGAACGAGCGCTGGTAGACGTAGAGGCCGATGTGCTTGAAGTGCGCGGCGGGGGCGCCGTCGCGGGGAAACGGGATCAGGGAGCGTGAGAAGTAAATAGCGTTGCCCGCCAGATCGGTCACCACCTTGACCACGTTGGGGTCGTGGAGGTCACGGGGGTCGGCGATCTGTTTTTTCAGAGTGGACATGGGAGCCGGAGCCCCCTCTAACAGAGGGGCAATGGCGAGGTCGATGGCGGCCGGGTCGAGCAGCGGCTCGTCCCCCTGGACATTGACCACGATTTCCGCGTCGTGACGGGCGGCGACTTCTGCGATGCGGTCGGTGCCGGTGGAGTGGTCGGCGCGGGTCATCTCGGCCTCCGCGCCGAAACGGCGGGCGTCGTCCAGGATGCGCTGGTCGTCGGTGGCGATGATGACGCGGTCTACCAGCCGGGCGCCAGCCACGCGGCGGTGGACGCACTCCAGCATCGTCTGGGAGCCGATTTTGGAGAGGGGTTTGCCCGGGAATCTGGAAGACGCGAAACGGGCCGGAATTACCGCCAGTATAGGCAAGTCGCTACAGTCACCGAGAAGTTTACAAAGTTCACTGGTTTCGTACAACCCAGGAGGGTGGTACGTTCAATTCTATCACAGGGGACGGCCTGTGCTAAGATGAAATTCGCGAGGGTTCGGCCGCCGAGAGTGGCTATGGGAACGAGACCGCGGCTGCGATGCTTCCTCTGGGTCCTGCTTTTGGCTTGGCCGCTGGTGCGGGCCCAGGAGAAAGTCAGTATCCCGCCCCGGCCTAAAGCGTCCACCAAGCAGAGCGAGCTGAAACAGCGCGAAAGCACCTTCAAGCTCGACGTCAACATGGTGCTGTTGAGCGTCTCGGTAGTGACGCCGATGGGCCAGCAAGTGACGGGACTGGAAAAGGAAAACTTCCGGATCATCGAGGACAAGGACGAGCAGAAGATCGCCCATTTCGGCTCGGAGGACGCGCCGTTGTCGATGGGGATCATCTTTGACGCGAGCGGCAGCATGGGGCACAAGCTAAGCAAGTCGCGGCAGGCAGTGTCCCAGTTCTTCAAGACGGCCAACCCGCAGGACGAGTTCTTCCTGATCCAGTTCAATGACCGCCCGGAATTGGTGATGGATTTCACATCCAGCCTGGAGGAGATCCAGAACCGGCTCACCTTTACCCAGGCCAAGGGGCG
This sequence comes from Acidobacteriota bacterium, assembly GCA_016201195.1. Taxonomy (GTDB): domain Bacteria; phylum Acidobacteriota; class Terriglobia; order Bryobacterales; family JACQDG01; genus JACQDI01. The sequence goes on from JACQDI010000116.1 coordinate 3,319, forward strand.
GACGGCTTTGCTGGACGCGATTTACCAGGGTCTGAGCGTGATGAAGCGCGGGAAGAACCCCAAGAAGTCGCTGCTGATCATCTCCGATGGCGGCGACAACAGCAGCCGATATACGGAGCGCGAGGTTAAGAACCTGGTCAAAGAGGCCGACGTGCAGATTTACGCGATCGGGATTTTCGAGCCGATCTCCGCGCGGGGGCGGACTTCAGAGGAGTTGAACGGCCCCAACCTGCTGAGCGAGGTGGCCGAGCAGACCGGGGGCCGGCAGTTCCCGGTGGAGAACCTGAACGAGCTGCCCGACATCGCTGCCCAGATCGGCATCGTGCTGCGGAACCAATACGTGCTGGGATACATCCCTTCGAATCTGAACAAAGACGGCAAGTGGAGGCGTATCACGGTCAAGCTGAACCAGCCGAAAGGAATGCCACCGCTTCGGGTGTTCTCGAAGCACGGGTATTATGCTCCAGCGCAGTAGGCAGGCACCAGTAGGCAGGAGGCGGTGGGCGGTGCTCGTCCTGCTGTCGCTGGGGGCGTGGTGTGCATGGGGGGGGCAGCAGCCGAAGCCGCCGACGCCGGAGGTGGGGGGATTCATTTTCCGGGCGGAAACGCGGCTGGTGGTGCTGCACGCGACCGTGGTCGACAAGAGCAATCACTTCGTCACCAACCTGCGGCAGTCGGCGTTTCGGGTGTTCGAGAACGGGGTGGAACAGACGTTGAAGGTGTTCCATCGCGAGGACGTGCCGGTCTCGGTGGGGATCATTGTGGATAACAGCGGGAGCATGCGGGACAAGCGCGAGAAAGTGAACGCCGCCGCGCTGGCGTTTGTGAAGGCGTCGCACCCGCAGGACGAGGTGTTCATCGTCAACTTCAACGACGAGGCGTTCTTGGACCAGGATTTCACCAACAGCCAGGACCTGCTGCAGGACGGGCTGAAGAAGATCGACCAGCGGGGCGGCACGGCGTTCTACGACGCGCTGAGCATGTCGCTCGACCACCTGAAGGAAAAGGCGAAGAAGGACAAGAAGGTCATCCTGCTGATCACGGATGGGGAAGACAACGCCAGCCAGATGACCCTGGAGAAGCTGCTGCGGAAGGTGGGCGAGAGCGAGGCGGCCATTTTCACGGTGGGTCTGCTCAACGAAGAGGAGCGCCGGGCGCAGCGACGCACCAAGCGGGCGCTGAGCAACCTGGCCGAGGCCAGCGGCGGGGCGGCGTTTTTCCCCAAGGACGTCGGCGAGGTGGACGAGATCGCCCACAAGGTCGCCGCCGATATCCGCAACCAGTACACGCTGGGTTACACACCCATCAACCAGGCTGAGGACGGCAGCTTCCGGCAGGTGAAAGTGACGCTGGTCGGCGCCGGCAAGAACTACGCGGTCCGCACCCGGACCGGCTACTACGCGCGGGGCGCGGGATCGAGCGCCCCGAAACCCGGTCCTCCTTCCTCCCAGCTTCGATGATCGGCTTCCTGTGGAACGCCACCCGCGGCTACCGCTTGCGGCCGTGGCGCAGCCCGTATCTGCGGTGGCGCATTGAGACTTACTGCGGGTGGAAGGCCGAGCAGATCGGCTTCGCAAGGTTCTGGCAGTTCTGCTGGACCCGGCGGAGAGAGTTGTGGCGGTTCCTGCGCTGGGCCGGCCGCATGGTAGATTCCACGACTAAGACTCCAGAAGCCAGCAGTAATCGCTCAGTTTGACCCACCATTCGGGCGAGATCGGTTTTCGCCTGTGCGTCATCCGGGAGGAATCCGTGTATCGGGTTGGCTCCGAAAGCAGTCTGGGCGATTCTACAAGGTAACCGACGACCCGCCCAAGTGAGTTGCTGCGGTCGATCCAAGTCAACTTCTTTGGAGGCGCCGTCGCACCATTTTGGTGCATAATGGTGTTATGAGGACAGCCAGCAAGACGGTACGGCAGAGCGTTAGCCTCCCCGTTAGGGTGGCAGCACAGGTTCGTACCTTGGCGAAGACCCGACGGCTCAGCGCTAACCGAATGCTCGTGGAACTCATCGAAAACGGGATGGAGGCGGAGAAGCGAAAACAGCAGGAGTTTCTTGAGCTGGCCAGTCGCTT